>JAPKCZ010000545.1 GCA_028822745.1 Kiritimatiellia bacterium
ACGGAACGCGCCAGCCGAAATCCAGCATCTCCTGCGGCGAGTACCGGTGCGTCAGCCCCGACGCCACCAGCGAGCCCAGCAGGATGCCCGCCGTCAGCCCCGCCGTCAGCGAGCCGCAGGCCAGCCCCGTGTGCCGGCGCGGCGCATGCTCCGCCACGAACACCCAGGCCCGCGGCGCCTCCCCGCCGATCGCCGCCCCCTGCAGCACCAGCAGCAGCAGCAGCGCCAGCGGCGCCCACTGCCCCGCCACCGCGTACGTCGGCAGCGCCCCGATCGCCAGCGTCGGCAGCGCCATCATGAACACGCTCAGCAGGAACATGCGCTTGCGCCCCGCCCGGTCGCCGAAATGCGCCATCACGATCCCGCCCAGCGGCCGCGCCAGATACCCCGCCGCGAAAATGCCGTAAGTCTGCAACTGCCGCAGCCAGTCCGGCATGTCCGCCGGAAAGAACAGCTTGGCGATCACCGCCGCAAAGAACACGAAGATGATGAAATCGTAAAACTCCAGCGCCCCGCCCAGCGCCGCCAGCAGCAGCGTCTTGATATCGGAGCGGCCCAGCCGCCGCGGCTCGTTCACGGAAATCGGGTTCACCTGTCGCCTCGGTTTCAAAAGGGAATGACCAGCCAGGCCCAGGCCCGGCAGCCGCTACTTTAAGGCAGTTCCACCCCGCCGGGGCTACCCCCTGCCCATTCCCGGCGGTCATCCTGGCGGCGTTCCTGGAGATGTATGTCTCCGACCCAACGGGTATCCTCTAGCAAGGCAGAACGGATCCGATGAAGTGAATCGTTTCGAGACAACGTCGCGGAGACAAAGAATCGCAATAGTGTCGATCCTGCTCTTGGGAGTCGCCTTCAAGGTCGTCTACGTCTTCAAAAGTGATCAGGCCTGGAACAAGGAACTGGTGTCCACGGTTCACACAAGCCAGCACAAATACGATCACTATTATTTTCGTCGCGGCGACTACAACACCGTTGAGCGCGATGGTGATGTGGTTTTTGACAGCCGCAAGGACGGCCCCATCCAGGGGCTGGCCCTGATAGACGGCGTGGCATGTAAACAATTCTACGACGCGTCAAAAAACGATACTGGCTGCGCTCCGCTCCCATAGCTCAAGGGCGGGTTAGCTCCGCAGGAGCGTAACCCGCCGCCGCAGGCCGCGAAGGCGGATCACCGCTTGTTGGGAGCCGCTTCAAAGGCACTGACGTAACTTTGATAATCAGTCAAGGCGCTGCTGACATTTCTTGTCTGATACTCGGGCTTATTTGCATAGAAGCGCAAGGACTTTTCGTATCCTTTGGACTGACCTTCCAAGTAATTGATCACATGATAGCTATCATCATGCGGATACTTTCGTAATAGCTGTAGCGCACGCACTTGCACGCGCAGAGCAGATGCACTTTGACTGCAAAGGGTTTCGGCAGCCAAATTCTCGGGGCAATCGCCAGGGTTATCCCCGTGTGCCAAAGAGCCTAATGTCATTAGGCTTATCGCGGTCAGTATTCTCTTCATTCCTCGATCCCCTTCTGCTGCGTTGTTGTTTATTCCCTTTCATTGCAGGTTGTTGTCTCCTTTGTAACAACCATGTCGTGCCAACTTCAAAGCGCCACGCATGCGGCGCACACCCTTGCACGATTCTCGACTTTTATTCGGCGTCTTTTAACCATGGCCCCGGCTCATCAGGAGACCCAAGCACGGGATGCCGCCTGTAGATTGGGATCATTAGCTTCGAATAGATATCACCAATTAAATCTCCAAGTGCTCGGGTAAATTCAACTTTAATGACCCCGTCCGGCAAGGAGGAGCAAATTTTATCCAGTCTCCCAAGGTTGAGATCCAGCCCATGCAACGCGATGAGCAGTTCCTTGGAAAAGCTCTCACTAATCTCGTCTCGACTTTCCATATTCATTTTACCCTAATAATTGCCCGCGCATTCCGGCGACATGCAACTACGCATGCATTTGCGATAGCACGCCGGTGCATCGCTACCAAGACCCACCCCAATGCATTGTGCAGCACATATGGGATGGCACTTCTCTCTTTCCGCACCGCAATCGTGGAATCCATGGGCGCACATATCAATCATGTGGCCTAGGGGGCGTTCAACGTATGGGTATGCAAGCGTTCCTACACCGTAGCCAACACCACCGCCTGCCGCTCCTGCAGCAAGCGCCGCGCACACCTCTGGAGCAATCGTACAAAAATCAATGATAGGGGCTATCGGGTTCGGAATCGACGGGGGTTCCGTGATCGGAATCGTCATCTCCATCCCGTTGAAATCAATCCGACTTATAGGGTTCTCACCGACATAGGCATAAGTGTTTATCCCGCCACCCAACCCAATCGGATCACTCTCAATATACCGTCCCATCGCCGGGTAGTAATCGCGGAACAGGT
>JAPKCZ010000546.1 GCA_028822745.1 Kiritimatiellia bacterium
GTACAACATTTGGAAATCCAGCTGTGCGTCTGTGGCTTTGAGTTCCACGAAAAGATCGAAGACAGCGTCGTGGACTTTATCGGGACGTGCCATTGGTTTGTCGATTTTGTTGATGATCACAACAGGCTGCAACCCGAGTTTGAGAGCTTTATCCAGAACAAAACGTGTCTGAGGCATGGGGCCTTCTGCGGCGTCGACGAGCAACAAAACGCCGTCGGCGAGCTTCAGGACGCGCTCCACCTGCCCGCCGAAGTCGCTATGCCCGGGGGTGTCGATGATGTTGATTTTGGTGTCTTTATAGTGAATAGCTATATTCTTGGAGAGAATGGTGATGCCGCGCTCACGCTCGATATCGTTACTATCCATAAAACAGTCTTGAAGCTCTTCCCCTTCTCGGAAAAAGTTGCACTGTCTGAGAATCTGGTCCACCAAGGTGGTTTTTCCGTGGTCGACGTGGGCAATAATGGCTACATTTCGGATATTCATGGGTGCCTAGCTTCGCTTTATGTGAATGCCTTATATAAAGGGCGGGGACCATATCAGAGAAAGACCCTACAATAGAAGGTAAATCTTTTTGCTAACGGGCCTGTTTTCAGGGAAGAAAGTCCGCATCTGTTACGACGCTATCGTTAATTGAGGCCGTAATCCTTATGACTAACACGATTGAACATTCATGCAATGCCAGTACGTTTCGGTACTTGGATCTCTCTTTTTCGCAGCAACAGTTGCGCGCCGAGTTGCGCTCGCTCACTGCGGCCGACGGGGTGCCGCTGCAGCTGACGATTGGCGGGGATGGTGGTAAAGCGCTCCTCGGAGGTGCTGTGGCGCTTGTCCATGATGTGGCGACCAGCGCAGATGCCCGACGCTACGTTCCTGATTTTCTTGGCGCGGCGTCAGGGGGGAAACTCTACTGCTGGGCAGGCGCGGACCTTGAAGGCCAGCCGATCGCGCTGGTGCTTCCGGAAGGGTGGACGAGCGGCGACATGGATCCTGTCGCTGATGCGGTGGGCGAGCACGAGGGGCGCCTTGTGCTGGCTTGGGCGTCGGCGCCACGGCGCGTGACGTGGATGCTACGTGAAATCGTGGGCAGCTCTGTCGCCGCGGCGGCTGCGCGCCGTGCCCAACGTGCGTGAACAACTTGCACTGGCTCTGAATCGCGCGGGTGACCCAACGCAGGCTGAAAGCGTCCTTCGTGAACTGTTGAATGAACGCGGATCTTCGGGCGAAGCCCACGGTGTGCTGGGGCGTCTGTACAAAGACCAGTGGGAAGCGGCCTGTTACGGCGATCAGAGTACGCTGGCGCTTGGTCTGATGGATAAGGCCATCGATGCCTATCTCAACGGTTTTGCAGCTGACGCGCGCAACCCGTACGCAGGCGTCAACGCCGCAACGTTAATGGAGATCAGGGAGCCGCCGGACGCGCGCCTGAGCGAGTTGCTTCCTGTTGCGAGCAGAATAAGCTGATGCTTAGCGCTTTGGGCCGACACAGACGAGATGGGTCATGCTGCGTAGGTAGACGCGGTTACCTTTAAAAAGTGGGTTGCCGCGCATTTTGCTGATGTTGAGTTGTTTCACGAGGGCGAGTGTCTTGTCGGGACGAACGGCCAAGACGGTCCCGTTATCTGAAAAAAGGTATAGGTGATTTCCTGCCAGCGCCAGTGACGCATAGCATTGGCCGTGGCTTTTGTGCATGTCGTCAAACATGCTGACCTTTATTTTTTCGCCCGACTTGGCGTCGATGGCAAAAAGGCGGCCGCTTTGACGCAGACCGAAGAGGCGGCCTTTGTACAGGACGGGGGAGGCGTAGTAGTGCCCTTCGCGGAGCGGTGTTTCCCAAATTTTGAGCGCCTTGGTGGGTGAAAACGTCTGGCGTGGTAACCCGTAGGCTGCAGCCACCGTGTCGTCGAGTCCGATGTAATAAACAATACCCCTATGGATAACGGGTGAATTGAATTCGGGCGTCGGGAGGTTGTCGCACACCACGCCCCCATCTGCCGTACGCAGACATTGACCTGAAGGGGTGATCACGACGCGCGTGTCGCCAACGTCGGTAAGCACGGGGCTGCCGTAACGTACGGTGCCGTCCCGCGACCAAACGGTCTCGCCTGTGTCGGGGTCGATACCAGACGTGTTGCCGTGACAAACGATCAGGCGCCGTTTGGTCAGAACCGGTGTACTGGTATGCCCCCATTCGGAATCGCCCATCTTGAGGACAACGACCCAGAGGCGGCGACCCTCGAAATCATGTCCGGAAAACCAACAAATTTGCAATAAAAGAGAAGAGTACTTCGTACCACTTTGCCTACGCAAACACTGCATTCAATATTTAAATGGTCAACCATGTGATTAACAACAATTAATGAATTGACCGCTTTGCACGCGTCTGTTAAAAG
>JAPKCZ010000547.1 GCA_028822745.1 Kiritimatiellia bacterium
CGATCCTGTGCTCTATTTGACCAATCCCAGTGGGGTCAGCCGCACGGATCGGCGTATGATGCTTGATGGGCTTTCGGCCCTGAATGAAAAGCACTACGATGAATACGGTGACCCTGAGACGCAAGCGCGCATCGCCCAGTATGAAATGGCGTACCGCATGCAGACGGAAGCGCCCGAAATTCTGGATTCTGCCAACGAACCTGAGTCGACCTTTCAGCTCTACGGCGAGGACGCGAAAAAGCCCGGCACCTTTGCGGCCAACTGTTTGCGCGCCCGTAGGCTCGCTGAAAAAGGGGTCCGCTTTATTCAGCTCTATCATCGTGGCTGGGACCAACATGGTAACCTGCCCAAAGATATTCGCGGTCAGTGTCTTGATATTGATCAGGGCGCGGCTGGACTGATCAAGGATCTTAAGCAGCGCGGCATGCTCGATGAGACACTCGTTGTCTGGGGCGGCGAATTCGGTCGAACCATCTATTCGCAAGGTAAACTGACCAAAGACAATCATGGGCGTGATCACCATGGACGTAGCTTTACGATCTGGATGGCCGGTGGCGGCGTTAAGGCTGGATTCGAATTGGGCATGACGGATACACATTCTTACAACATCGTGGAAAGCCCAAAACACATCCGTGACTTGAATGCCACCATGCTGCACTCGCTGGGTGTCGATCATGAGCAGTTGACGTTCCCGTATCAAGGACTCGATCAGCGTCTGACGGGCGTTGAACCCGCCCATGTCATGTCGGAAATTTTCTCGTAATTAATCGGTTTAGGATCTTAACTACACACAGTTTCGCGCGTATCGCTAACCTAAGAGTTCAGGAAAACATAATATGCCAATGAACAAGCACACTCAGGGATTCCGTTGGGCCGTCTATGGCGTCTTCATCGCTCTGATGATCACCGTGTCACGCGCAGCGAAAGTTGATTATGAAAAGGACATTTGGCCGGTCGTTCGAGATCGCTGTCTCAACTGCCATAAGGCACCGTATACAGATGATAAAGGTCGCCTGAAGAAGCCCAAAGCGGGGTTGCGCTTTGACACGCCTGAATGGATGATGAAGGGCAGCGAGGACGGCGAGGTGATTATCCCCGGAAAGCCGGACGATAGTACGTTCTATACCTTGGTTATCCTGCCTCCTGATGACGACGACGTCATGCCGGCGAAGGGTGATCCGGTGACCAAGGAGGAAGCTGAACGTATCCGGAAATGGATTGAGGAAGGTGCCGATTTTGGTGGGTTTACAGGCAAGAATGTTTCGATGGCTCCCCAAAAGGGGCATGCGAAGAAGGGCGTCAGCGTCTATGACACTTTAAACAAAGGGCTGAAGCCTGCGGATGCGGGTGACATCGCTGCCATCAAGGAGTCGGGCGCACTGGTTATGCCGCTCGCTCAGAAAAGTAATCTTCTACGCGTTGACTATGGTCAAGCATCCGCCGAGGTGGGGGACGCGCACGTGAAGGCCCTGGCGGTCCTCAAGAATCATATTGTTGAGCTGAATTTGGCGGGAAGCAAAATCAGCGACGCTGGACTCAAAGACGTTGCGGCATTAGAAAAACTGACGCGCTTGCACCTCGAGAATACGGCTGTCGGCGACGCCGGAGTTGCTGCGCTGACAGGCCTCGAGCATTTGGCCTACTTGAATCTTTACGGCACGAAAGTGACCGATGCTTCGGTGAAGACGCTGGGTGAGATAAAGAGCCTCACAAAGTTGTACATCTGGCAAACCGAGATCACGGATGACGCGGTTGCCGGTCTGGTTGCTGCCAAGCCCGCCTTGATGGTTTCTCGTGGTTGGGCACGTGAAAACGGTAAAGTGTCGGACGAAGCCATTGTGGCCAAGTTCTTCAAAGACAAATGCTGCGACAAAGCCCATAAGCGCGGGGCGGCCTGTTCTCGGACCTGCTGCAAAAAGGCTGTGGCGGCTGGCAACATATGCGAAGCATGCAATACGGAAGACAAGCCGGATCCGAAGCTGGTTGCGTTGGCGAAAAATTTCACCAAAGACAAATGTTGCGACAAAGCCTTCAAGGAAGGCAAAGCCTGTGATCATGACTGTTGTATCGCTGCCGCGAAGAAGGACGAAGTCTGCACGAAGTGTAATCCCTCAGCGAAAGTGGAGGCTGCTCCGGAAAAGGTCGCCGCTCCAGCCGTGGACCCGAAGTTGGCCGAACTCGCGAAGGCGTTTTCCAAAGACAGCTGTTGCGACAAGGCATTCAAGGGTGGCAAGGCCTGTGACCATGGCTGCTGTGTCAAAGCTGCAGCAAAAGGTGAGGTCTGCACAAAGTGCAATGCCGCAGCGAAAGTGGAGGCCGCTCCGGAAAAGGCCGCCGCTCCAGCCGTGGACCCGAAGTTGGCCGAACTCGCGAAGGCGTTTTCCAAA
>JAPKCZ010000548.1 GCA_028822745.1 Kiritimatiellia bacterium
CGATGACGGATCCGAGGACCCGGGCTTTCCCGCTGAGTTTGGCGTGGTCTTTGACGACGGCCCCGTCGCCAATGACGGCGGCAGAGTCGATCAGTTGGGCATGATCCAGGACTTTGGCTTTCCCGAAAACGACGCAGCGCTGGCCGATGTAGGCCGACGGATCGACGTGGGCTTGTGAGGAGACCCAGCCGCCACCGTTGGGGTGCGGTGCTCCGTCGAGGTTATCGAGCAGGAACTGGGCTCGGAAGTAGCGGGCCTTGGCATCGGCGATCACGCGAGCGGGAAGTCGGTCCGGCTTGAGTCCCTGCTTTTTCAGTGCTTCCACTTCCGCGTCATAGGTTGCCTTGTATTCCCGGTACCCTGCGCTTTGCTTTTCTAGTTTCGTTTTCAGTGCAGCCCGTTCAGCAGCGCTAAACGTGGGAATCATGTCGAGGCTGTGATAGGGTTTTTCTCCCACGGGAAGATAGGCTTGTTCTCCGCGTTCGGGGAATTCGAGGCCCGTATTGTTGTTGTCGACCACGGACCCGAACGCCGATCCGGGTGTCGCCCCGGTGAGTGTGACCTGATAGGGATATTTATATACAAATCCACCTTCGTAGAGGAAGTGGGTCGCACTTCGGCGTCCTCGCATGAGGGCTTTGGGGGTGGCGGTGACGGTCAGCCACCAGCGTTTGTCGCCGGGCTGAATCTCCATCGACATTTTCCCTTTGTTCCAGAGCGGGCTGTAGCGACAGCGGTCGTTCTTGTCGACGGCGACAATGCAGACCCGCCAATCGGAATAGGTGTCCGGATCGAAGTCGCCCTGGAAATCGACGCCGATCTTTGTAGCCCCGGCATCGGGTATCAAGCGCGAGATGGATACGCCATACGGGTTGGGGGCTTCTGCCGTGGGGCAGCGATAGAGTCGCTTTTCGATGTCCAGCGGCACGAGGTACGACCGGTTGGCCGAGGCCGCGAACGCGCGGAATTGGAATTCCTGCTGACAATCGAACTCGGCGAACCGTGCGCCGATTTGCCCGATCATGTCGCCCACGCGGCGGATGGCGTTCTTCTTGTCCCATAGACCGCGTTCTTCACCAAGGTGGGCGAAGACGTGCATGGGGGTCGTGTCTTCCTGGGCGGCCAACGAGGAGGTGGCCCCCGCGATGATGTAGCCCCAGTTCGGGTCGTCCGACATTATTTCGTAGCCCGTGCTGCCCGGATATCCGCCGTGGAAGAGGGACATCCACGGACGTACCGATTGGTGAGTGATCTTCGAGCCGATGGCGGGGTTGGCCATGATTTGAAGTGAATCCGCGGCGTTTTCCGCACCACCTACCATCAGCAATCCGCCGCAAGGCATGCCGTGTCCCCATTCGTGGAACACACCCTCGATGCCCGGACCGCCCAGCGTACAACCACCGTACCCACCACCGCCACCGCCGCCACTGTGGCCAAACTGCGGCACATACTTATACAGTTCCCCCTTCTCCCAGTAGCGTACCAACGCTCCGCCATATTCGTGATAGGCCCAGTAGGCTTCCATTTGGTTCTTCAAATAGGCAACCGTCTGTAGCACCTGTTCGCGCTGGTCTTCCTTCACAAAGCTCTTTTGACCGTCCTGAGATTTGCCCGGAATCACGATGCTCGCGTGTTTGGTGTCGAACCGAATCTTGCCCGGATGCTTGAACAGGTACGCTTCGCCCTCGGGCATTGCAAGCGCTTGGCTGGGAACGGCGTATTCATCTTGCAGGAGCGTTCCTTGGATTCTCGCCATGTCCTTGTTGTAGGTATCCATCAAGAACCTGCGATCCGGTTCGCTGAGGTATTTCGCCAGAATGACGCGTTTGTGACCGTCTTCGAACCGCAATACAGCCGCAGGACAACGATAGCTTTCCGGATCGCTAACGTCTTTGAGCGCATCGTCCCCTACGCCGCGGAAGTTGACCAGATGGGCTTTGAACGGTTCTTTCGGAAAGTTGTCCGGCAGGACGCCAGAGCGAGACGCTTTGGGGACGCGCGGCGTCCAGGTCCGCAGCGGTGCACCGGGGATGTCGGACAGGGGCGTAAAGTCCACACCGCGCTTGGGCCACCACGTGACCACGCGACGATGGTAGCCCTTCAAATCCTTCGCTTTCTTCTGCGTGACCTTGTCACGCCCGACATCCGACCGCAGCCGACCCGGGTAGCGGATGTCATAGTGGAAATCATATTCCTTGTGATCCTTGCGCGACTCGGTCTCGGCCACAGCCGTCGCCAGCCCCATCGAAAGGATCATCATCCAACCCAGGCCGCGTTGTTTCGAATTGAAAACAGTATTCATGGTGTATCCCTTTTTCTAGCTACTGACCCGAATGGCACTAAGCCTTCGTCGCGACGGCGTCTGTCCCCTGCCTGCCACGCCGTAG
>JAPKCZ010000549.1 GCA_028822745.1 Kiritimatiellia bacterium
AAAGCGCCAATGAAACGTTGAAATTATTTCCTTGACAGGTTTTGATTTTCCTATACAATTTTCCGATTTACATTGCGTTCTCAGTCTTGGGGCTGCGCAACACCATTTTGGGAATCGTGATGATCTACCCGGTGACGACTATTCCCGTGGCCCTTTACATGTTGCAGGGCTATTTCCGAGGCCTGCCCGGCGAGATCGAAGAAGCAGGACTTATGGACGGGTTGTCACGCTTACAAGTCCTCTGGAAAATTACTCTGCCGCTGTCATTACCAGCTCTAGTATCGGTGTCGCTCTATGTCTTCATGATCGCATGGAACGAGTTCCTTCTGGCCTTCATGTTACTGGATGATCCATCAAAATTCACCCTGACACGCGGGGTGTCGATGCTGAATAATTCCGAGATACCGCGCCAGCACCTCATGGCGGGTGCCGTTATTGCGACGGTACCGATTATGGCGCTGTTTTTGGGGCTGGAACGCTTTATGACCAAAGGGCTGGCGGCAGGCTCGGTGAAAGGATAAGACATGATGAAACTCCTTGACCAAACTGCACGCGACATCCTGCGCCTGAACGATCGTGGCGGATATACCGTGCCGACCGAGGGACTTTATCCCTATCAGTGGAACTGGGACAGCGCCTTTGCAGCGATGGGGTTTGCACAATTCAACGTGGACCGCGCTTGGGTAGAGTTTGAAACGCTGTTTTCGGGTCAATGGGACAATGGCATGGTGCCGCATATCCTGTTCCACCAAGTGGATGAAGGTTATTTTCCTGGTCCAGAAATGTGGAAAAGCGTGGGCCCCATACCGTCATCTGGCATCACCCAACCGCCAGTTGCGGCAACAATGGTGCGGCTGGTTTTTGAGCGCAATCCTAATGTGGGCCTTGCCCGCTTAGCACCACTTTATGACAAAATAGTCGCCTGGCACGATTGGTTTATGGCGTGGCGGCTGGATCAGGGGGCTGTTTGCACGACCCACCCATGGGAGACAGGGCGCGACAATGCACCCGATTGGGACGGAGCCATGGCCGCTATCGATCCCGTAGGTGTCGGTGAATACAGGCGGCGCGATACGTCCCATGTTGACAGCGAGATGCGCCCGACCCGGGAAGACTATGACCGTTATGTCTGGTTGGTCCAGCGTGGCGCACGACTGAACTGGGATGATGCGGCCATGCTTCAGGACACCCCCTTCCGGATGGCGGACCCGTCGATGACGTTCACATTGATGCGCGCGCAAAGAGACTTGGCCGAATTAGGACGTTCGCTGGGCCGCGATGTCAGCACGATTGAAGGCCAGATTGCGAAACTGGAATCGGGCGCGCAAACCCTTTGGAATGAGACGCTTGGCTGCTACGACTCCCGTGATACCCGCACCGGCGAATGGGCGAACTCAATCTCGAATGCATCATTTCTGTGCTGGTATGGCGGGTTGCCTGCACCCCAGATGCGCGCCGTCCTGACACACGTTTTGGAGGGCGTCACATATGGCGTACCTTCTTTCACGCCTCATGATCCAAAATTTGAGGCCAAGCGGTATTGGAGGGGTCCTGTGTGGGCGGTGATGAACATGCTGATTGGTATGGGATTGGACGAAATGGACCTACCCGAAGGACAGGTTCTACGTGAAGGCACCGCTGATCTGATAACCAAACACGGTTTCTCCGAATATTTCGACCCACTCGATGGATCTCCAGCGGGTGGTGGTACGTTCACTTGGACGGCAGCTGTATGGCTCGGCTGGGCGTCGCCCGATGCAGGACAGAACTCATGAGCGCTATTAAACTACAGGCAGCAGAAAAATGGTTTGGTGACGTTCAGGCCATCAAGGGCGTCGATCTTGAGATCAACAATGGTGAATTCGTGGTGTTCGTGGGCCCCTCGGGATGTAACTGACACTGGAGATGCCGGAATCGGCATTCGGCACCCTGCATCCTTTTACAGAGAGTGCTGAGAAAACAGCATGGGTCTTTAGCGACGGAGGCATCCGGAACATTCCGACTACTACCGGCTTCTCGAGTCGGGTTTCGAGGCATTTGCAAGGAACTGGCCGGAGGACTTCGAGGCGCGTCACGGTTTTTTGCGGAAGGAAGTCCAGAGTGCGGTTTTCTCCTTCTTTCAATACCCTGAAGTTCCCTGGTATCCCGACCCTCCCGCGCCCGACTTTTAAAGGCGGTACGGAGACCTGCGCGCTCTGCGGCCCTCTTTGCGGATTCTCAGAGGAGTCAAAAGCCATGGAGATACCTTCCTCAAAGGAACTGCACCGAAAACCAATCCAAAAATCCCAAACCCAAGAAGAGCAAACCCCTCAACTCTCCACAAAGCGCCAATGAAACGTTGAAATTATTTCCTTGACAGGTTTTGATTTTCCTATATTA
>JAPKCZ010000550.1 GCA_028822745.1 Kiritimatiellia bacterium
AAGGGCGCCGCGACTCGCCGATGACGAGCGAACGGCGTCGGCGTCGGCGACGTTTCTGGCTATTTAAATCTGTCGGCAGAGACCAGTGACCGCACGCGTTATGGGAAGTTTACGTATATTTTGGATGGCAAAGTCATTCATCAGGGCCGTCGTCTTGCGCTGGATACGCGCACCTTAGCGAACGGTTTACATACGCTGCGCGTGGTGGCGTATCGAATTGGTCTCGTCCGCAATCAAGCCCATAAGGAACGCTCGTTTCGTGTGCGGAATTTAACCAACAAATCGAAGTCGGATTAATCAAGTTGTCGCCACAGGCGCCAATTGAGGTGAATACCATGTCAAAAGCAGTTGTGACAGGTGGTGCTGGGTTTCTTGGCTCGCATTTATGTGACCGTCTATTGGCTGAAGGACATAATGTTGTCTGTATGGACAATTTGCTGACGGGTAATTTAGCGAACATTGAACATTTGGCAGGTAACACGAGCTTTAAGTTTATTCATCAGGACGTGACGGAGTACCTGTACCTTCCGGGGGATATCGACTTTATCTTTCACTTTGCATCGCCAGCGAGCCCGATTGATTATCTCGAGTATCCGATTCAGACACTCAAGGTTGGTGCTTTGGGCACGCATAAAGCGCTTGGTTTAGCCAAAGCGAAAAAGGCGCGCTTCCTGATTGCATCGACATCTGAGGTGTATGGTGACCCGCTCGTGCACCCGCAGCAGGAAGATTACTGGGGTAATGTCAACCCGGTGGGGCCACGCGGTGTTTATGACGAGGCCAAGCGCTTCGCGGAAGCGATGACGATGGCCTACCACCGCTATCACAACGTCGACACAAAGATCATCAGAATTTTCAACACGTACGGTCCACGCATGCGACTCAACGATGGGCGTGCCGTTCCGGCGTTTGCGGGTCAGGCCCTCCGTGGTGAGCCGATTACGATTTTCGGCGATGGATCCCAGACACGCAGCTTCTGTTTTGTTTCCGATTTGATCGACGGGATATATAAGCTGATGCTCAGTTCCGAGACAGGACCGATCAATATCGGGAACCCCACAGAAATGACGATCGCCCAACTGGCTGAACGCATTGTTGAGATGACCGACAGTGGCTCAAAGGTTGTGTATCAGGATTTGCCGGTCGACGACCCAAAGGTACGCCAACCCGACATCACCAAGGCGCGCGAACGCCTAGGGTGGGAACCCAAAATTGAAATCGCACAAGGTTTGCCTGAGACCATCGCCTACTTCAAGACGGTGATTTAGAAAGTGCCGAGGCCGTTAGGCCTCTTAGCTTTCTTCGCTGTCCTCGCCACCCTCGTCTTCGTCAGCCGGGGCGTCGTCTTCGACCACGTCCTGGACAACGTCTTCGCTGGCTTCACCGGTGGGCAGAGATGGTTTGTACGTGGCGCCGAGCGTATCTGACGCTTCGCCTTCTTCGTTCATCCCTATGTCATCCTCGTCTTCGATCGATACAACGGCGGCATCGACGAGTGTATCATCCTTGTCCAAGTTGATGAGGCGTACGCCCTGCGTTGCTCGGCCGATCACACGGACATCTGCCACGCTCATGCGGATGATTTTGCCCTGAGCTGTGATCAAGATAAGGGCGTCCTCTTCTTGGGCACAGTGTGCGCCAACGACCTTGCCGTTACGTTCAGAGGTGCGAATGTCGATGATTCCGAGTCCGCCACGCTTTTGAGCACGGTATTCTTCGAACTCGGTACGCTTCCCGTATCCGTTTTCGGTACAGGTTAAGAAGGTTGCGCCTTCGGCAATGATTTCCATCGATTCGACACGATCGCCGTCACGTAATTTGACGCCGCGTACGCCACGTGTGGCACGGCCTTGATCACGGAGCTGTGTTTCGCTGAAACGGATGCTGATGCCGTTGTGCGTCGCAATCATGACTTCGTCTTCGCCGTTGGTGCGTTTGACCTCGATCAGTTGGTCACCTTCGTCGACGCGGATGGCGATGATGCCGTCTTTGCGAATATTGCGGAAGGCCGCGATGTTGGTCTTTTTGACCACGCCGCGTTCGGTCGAGAAGACGAAGTTTTCCGTTTCGGAGAACTCGCGGATGCAGATCATGGCTGCGATCTTCTCTGTTTCACGCAAATGGACAAGGTTGACAATGGCTTTGCCACGCGAGGTACGCCCAGCTTCAGGAATTTCGTAAACCTTTTCCCAGTAAACGCGACCGTCGGTCGTAAAGAAGAGAATCGTGTCGTGTGTTTGCGCTGCAAACATGTGCTCGACGAAATCTTCTTCCTTCGTCCCCATCCCTGCGACACCCTTGCCGCCGCGTTTCTGTTCGCGATAGGTTCCGGTGGGGACGCGCTTGATGTAGCCCGTGTGGCTGACTGTGATAATG
>JAPKCZ010000551.1 GCA_028822745.1 Kiritimatiellia bacterium
CCGCGTTCAACAAGTCGTCACGACTGAGCACGACGTTGGGATGTGCCATAAAGTAGCAGATCAACTCCAACTCGCGGCTGGACAGGTCGAACACTTTTTTGCCGCAGCGTGCGCGGTATTCGAGCCTGTCGATGTCGGCGACCCCAAACTGAAACTTGGGCGGTTGCTCAGCCAGTATCTCGACAGTCGCGTGCTCATTGGCCGCTCGGGTGCGGCGCAGCGCAGCGGTAATGCGCGCCAGCAGTTCATGAATACCGAAGGGCTTGGTGACGTAGTCGTCGGCCCCGAGCTGAAGGCCCACGACCTTGTCGATTTCCTCCCCTTTGGCCGTGAGCATGATGACAGGCGTTGTCGCGTCGAGCGCCCGAATCTGACGACAGACGTCATAGCCACTCATGCGCGGCATCATGACATCCAAGATGACGAGGTCAAACGTTCCGCCCTTGAACAGGGCTAGGGCTTGTTCGCCGTCGGTTGCTGGGGTGGGGGCATAGCCTTCGCTCTCCAGCGTGTCCATCAAGCCCAGGCGAATATTCTGATCGTCTTCGGCCAATAATATTTGAATTTTGCTCACCCTATGCGTCCTTTGTGTTTGATAACACGATACTGAAACAGCTTCCGCCCCCATCGCGAGCGCGATACTCTAAATCGCCGCCAAGGTCCCGTAGCAAGCCACGTGCAATGCTTAAGCCCAAGCCCGAGCCCGGCTGCGACGACGCCAACGAACTATCGATACGATGAAACTTTTCAAAAATGCGTTTTCGGTGTGAACGAGGCACCCCGGGGCCGCGATCGAGCACATCAATTCGGCAAAAATCTCGATCGCCGGCGAGCTGGAGGCGCACACTTTTTCCTTCGGCCGCATACTTGATCGCGTTGTCCAGCAGGTTCAGCAAGGATTGCTCCAAGGCATCTAGGTCGGTTCGGATATGAATGGCATCGTCGGGCTTTTGCAGTTCCAACGCCATGCCAATTTCGCTAAATCGCAACTGATTCATATCAGAAAAGGATTCCAAGAAATCACCCAGTTCGACATCGACAACACAATACTTTTTGCACCCCTGCTCGAGCCGGTCAAAATCCAAAACATTGTTCACCAGGCGGGTCAGGCGCTGGCTTTCTTCCGCAATGACACTGAGATAGTGATGCTGTTTGTCTGTATCCGCCACGCGCCCTTCGCTCATCAGCTCCGCATACATGCGTATGCTGGTGAGTGGTGTTTTTAGCTCATGTGAGACATTGGAAACGAAGGAGGTTTTGCGTCGTGCATCTCGGCTGATGCGCAAGGCTTGCCAGGTCAACAGTCCGCCGCCGCTGAGAATGGCGATGACAAATACGGCCAGTATCAAGCCTGACAGAAGCATGAAGGATTGCCCCGCAAAAGCGCCCGATGCGGGTGGCGCGAATAGCTCTAAACGCCAGTGCGGCAATGCGGGATCCAGCGCCAGGCTGGCCGTGGCAGGTGTTCCCGTTGCTAGTCTATGTTCCCCGGCTTGATGAACGGCTTTTCCCATGCCATTGCGCAAGACCACTACCCAGCCATCTTGCACTCTGCCCTGCAGCAGTTCCACCAGCCGCGATAGGACGGCCATCATTTCCAACTCCGCGCCATACACGTCGCCTTCCGGCTGGTATTGAATCCACCCCAATAGATCGAGACGGTTTTCCGTAAACCACGGGATCCAGCCGCTTTTAGAACGCGTCCGGTCAACGCGACGTTGCGCCTGCTTCCCTTCAGACGTAAATGTTTGTGAGGCTTCCTGTTGCGATGAACGGGTAGCCGCGTAATCGTTGTTGGCCCATGATCGAGAACTGTACTTCAGTTTCTGTACGGAGGCGGAAAGGGACTCAGGACGCCGCGAAACCTCCCTTGCCTGCGTTCTGCCGTTGCTTTCTGTATAGCGTCCCTGATCGCTCTGGGGCTGCGCTCCATCGTTTGTCTCTTCGCCGTTGATCAGACTGGCACCGTCGAAAGAAACGCGACCCGCAAACAAGCCTTCGTAGCGCTGCACGAAGCGCCGCTCCTCCTCGTTGGTCGCTCCCTGTGCAGGAGGATATCGCAAGCCGTGCGCCCGACGCCAAACGAAGGCATGCCGAATCAAAGGATTATGCCGTTCCCACCGTTCTAAGAGGAGCAGGGCTTCGCCTTCTGGAACAAGGCGAAGCCCGTCAATCAGTTCATCCTGCACGGCTCCAATCCCAAGCAGAAGCGCGTCACGCAGACCCTCTACTCGAGCCGTTGCAGACTGCCGCGCCTGCATCTGAAGGCGTCCCTGCTCATGTTTCAAAAGACGAAACGTCGCCGTGCTGATCGCGAGCGTAGGCACAAGTAAAAGCACCCAGTACAATATAATGGAACGCAATATCATGGTCAGA
>JAPKCZ010000552.1 GCA_028822745.1 Kiritimatiellia bacterium
CTCGTCGAGCTCTTCGCGCAGGTCGATTCCGCGAAGTTCCGCGCCCAGTGCCCCCGAGATTTTCTCGGCGCGGAGCTTCAGGAGGGCCATCGCGCCAGCGTAGCGGATCAAGGCTGACATCCAGCCCCAGCTTGACCGGCGTCGACCGGGGCAGAATGCATTGACGACCCCACGTCAGGAAACCGACACCGTGACGATCTTGTCGGGCACCGAAAACGGCATCACGCTCGGTACGCCCATTGGCATGTCCGTTCCAAATCGCGATCAGCGCCCCCAAGATTATGGTGAAATGAGTGACGTGCCGCGCCCGTCGCATGCGGATTTCGTGTATCAGGCCAAGTATGGGACGCGCGCATCCAGTGGCGGTGGCCGTTCCAGCGCACGTGAAACCATAGGTCGCGTGGCCGCTGGCGCCGTGGCCGAAAAATTACTAAAACAGCTTTATGGCGTCGAAATTGTCTCATGGGTCAGCGAAGTTGGCTCGGTCAGGGAAGCAGACGTGGATCTTTCGACCCTCTCGCGCGATCATGTCGACGGTACGATGGTCCGTTGCGGTGATCACAACGTTGCCGACGAAATGATGGCCGAAATTGCCGCCGCACGTGACGACAAGGATTCCATTGGCGGCGTTGTTTCATGCGTCTGTCGTCATGTTCCTGTCGGTTTAGGTGAACCTGTCTTTGAAAAGCTCGAGGCCAAACTTGCCCAGGCCATGATGTCTATTCCTGCAACCAAAGGGTTTGAAGTTGGATCTGGTTTTGCTGGCATCCGGCAACGTGGGTCTCTGCACAATGATCCGTTTGTCATGCGCGATGGGCGTTTGGGAACGACCACGAACAACAGCGGTGGTATTCAGGGCGGCATTTCCAACGGTGAGCCCATTACGTTTCGTGTCGCATTTAAGCCGCCTGCAACCATCGGCCAGGCACAGGAAACAGCGAATTTCGATGGAACCCGTGTGACGCTGGAAGCCAAAGGCCGCCACGACCCTTGTGTCGTGCCACGAGCCATAGCCATTGTGGAATCCATGGCGGCATTGGTTCTGGCGGATATGGTCCTGAGGCAGCAGCGCAATTCCATCTTGGATTAATTCTGCTTTTTGATGCTGCGCCGGGGGCCTCAGTGCGCATGTTACGCGATGCGAAGGAAACTGGAATGCTGAATTTGCCTTCAGTCCAATTGATATGGGCGAGCGTACGCCGCATCGGTTTCTGCGTGTGGCTTACCGTAGGCGCACAGCATCTTTACGGTGCAACACGTTCCGGCGCAGCTCTGGACGCCTTTCTCGCAAACCCCAATGACGCACCTGCCCGAAGCGCGCTCGTGCAACAGGGAACCAATGCACTTGCTGCCATCGTGCAGCGCGTGTTTTTACACATGCCGGATGGCGCAACACAAGCGCGCATTGATGTCGCGGTAACCGAACTTCGTTCGGACGACTATTTAACGAGAGAAAAGGCTGTCCCTGAACTTATTGCACTCGGTGAGACCGCACGCTCGGCTGTTCAGAAATTTGCGGATGGCGATGATCCTGAGCTTCGTGTACGTGTTCTGCAGATTCTGAGTGCACTCGGGTCTTGCGCCTATACCAAGGATCGTCGACGAATTCAGGAACTCACCCAGATTCATGACGTTGTATTGAATGACTTTTCGGTTGCAGACCTACGCGCAACGGCTTTGCGGCATGAGCGAGATCTTTGTGGCGTGACACGGTTTGCGCATCCCGTAGAGCGTGAGATTCTGGCGGTGTTGTTTGCAAGCCTCTTGGTGGCGCCTGCTAGACACGACATGTTGATGCGCTATGCGCACACGGAAGGCCCCGCCGCTGGCCTCGCTGTGCGGATTATGTTCAGTGGGTTAAATCATCTGATGTCGGATGCGCTTTCTACGCGCTGGCACACGTTGGAATTTGCTGATCGCGAAAAAATCGTTCGCGATTTGGTGCGTACGCATAACCCGGAGGTTGCGCGAGCACTTGTGTGGGGTGTGAACGACAGTGTCTTGCTGCCAGAACTGCTAGCGGCGCGTGGGAAAAATAGAATGCACGAGGTTCCCCAGATTCGCTTTATCTTTAATCGGCATCTTTGGCACCGAACGAATGAGCACCTTGCGAGAAAAAACATGATTGCCGTATTTAACGATGTATCACGAGGACCCGAAGCGTTGATGCATTTGTGGGCGCGGCTTGGTGCACGGTTCGATTCAACCTCGGGCGTTCCCGGATCGTGGAAATTGACACCCGCCACTGAGGCCCTGTCGAATGCGCTCCGGTTTCCCTCAACGGAACCGCTGCCCGGCTTGCAGAGTCTGTACGTTTGGCGTGGTCCGGTTCCCGGCGGGGTGGCTTGGTATCAAAGGATAATCCTTGAGCCGCT
>JAPKCZ010000553.1 GCA_028822745.1 Kiritimatiellia bacterium
GCAGCAAACGCGGCGACTGGCCAGCGACGATCGACAGACTTTCATTCGCCAGGCTCGACACGGCCCCCAAAGCCATCGGCTGAGCCAGCACTAGAAAGGCCTTTTGTCTCGGCAACGTACTCCAGGCACCTGTACGACCGAAGGCCATGCCGCTGACTACAATCTGACCTTTTCCGTGTTTGCGAATCGCCAACAGGGTGCTGTCTTCATTGGCACCCAGGAGGGCAACGTAGCCCGCGTCTTGTGCCAATGAGATTGGAAAGTACTGTCTTACAAAAGCGGTGCCGATGCGGACCCGTCCGTCCAGCCCGCGGATGTCGGACCAGAATGGCGACAACTGGTTGGCAACGCGCACCGGCACGCTGATCGGCAACGATTTCAAGGGCTCTAGTTTCGCTCCCAGCCAGGCGGGTGCTTGGCCGGTTAATTCGCTGGCATCGACGGCAGGTAGTACCAGAATGTTTCCACCCCGCTGCGTGTATTGATCCAAAAGGTCGCTCGTTTCCGCGTCCAACATTGAGGCATCCGCCCAGGTCAAGACCACCAGCATCGGCGTCTTCTGCTGCAAACGACTTTTAATGGTGTTCCGGGGTAAAAAGCTCGGCGCTAAGGAAGTGAAACGGCCATCGCCACTGGGCGAGAAGGCAAGTGGTAGTAGACCGAACGTACCGGTCGCCCGCTCGCCGAGAAAATAGATGTCCCCTTTCTTCTC
This sequence comes from Kiritimatiellia bacterium, assembly GCA_028822745.1. Classification (GTDB taxonomy): domain Bacteria; phylum Verrucomicrobiota; class Kiritimatiellia; order UBA8416; family JAIOPI01; genus JAPKCZ01. The sequence continues at coordinate 713 of JAPKCZ010000553.1, forward strand.
GCAAATGTACGGCACAAAGACGCGGTTATCGCCATCAAATCCGTCTCCTTCAATCCAGATGCGGACCCAATGACGGCCCGAAGTTTTCGGCTGGAGAGGTAATTTCACAAGTTCCTGCGCGCCCGCAGCGATATCGACATTGATGATCTCCGCAACGCTATGCTCAGAGTCTTTACGGTTGACGCGAACCTGAAAATCTTTGGCACTATCATTCCGCAGCAAGACCTCCAAAGAATACGGCTGATTCGGCAGGATTCTGCGCGAGGACACGCTCGCCCTGAGCAGGCAGATATTTGGCAGCGTGGATTCTGCAGTGGGCACGCGATGCACGAAGATTTGTGGTGCCTCAGCCATATCATCAGCCGCTAGGATAGGGTTCTTCCACTCCGCTTCCTGAAGATCCGTGAACACATGCAGCGAACCACCTCCGGCGGCCTCATTTTCCAGCAACGCCGTCGCCCGCAGCATCGCTATGGAAGCATTCCCTGTCGCCTCGGTGGCCTGGATCGACTGGAGAAAGCTCAACAGCGTCTCTTTGTCGGTCGTCATGCCGCCACCAAATCGGTCGGCAATCGAGTCGGGCACTAGCAACACAATCGCTGCCTTGCCCTGAGGGTCCATGTTTTTCAGCAGCGCACGTGCGCCCTCAACGGCCACACTGAGCTTGGTTCGATCACTGCCCTCGACTGCTCCAGTCATCGAGCTGGAGTTGTCGACGACAATCACAACGGCCTGCTGGCCGCTTAATCCCAGGACGTTCCCCATTTCCGGGACTGACAGGCGTGCCAGGGCGAGCAGCAGAAACAACAGCAGCAGAGTCCTGGCCGCCAGGAGCAGCGGTTCCCGAAACTTTCGATGAAAAGAAAGCCGGGGTTTCATGCTGTCAAAAAACATCTTGGTCGAAAACATCACCGTCTTACGTTGACGGCGCATCAACAGATGAAACAGCACAGGAGCCGCGGCCAGCGGAAGTAAATACAAGAATATTGATGCACCTGGTATCATCAGCCGGTTGCCCTTTTCAGTAAAGCGTCATGAACATCCGTCGAGGTATCGACCAATAAATAGTTGGCCCCCTCGTTGGTGCAGCCAATGCGAACCTCGTCTAAGTATTCGCGGATTCTTTGCAGGTATAAATCGCGGAAGTCGCCGATGTCGACGTTCATCTTGTCGTGGGTTTCGAGAAATTCGACCTCAATTAATCCCTCTTGAGGCAGGCGAATCTCCGCCGGGTCCAGCACGTGAAAGACAGTCACGTCATGCCCCGCATAACAAAGGCTTCCGATGCCCTTGAGCGTTTCGCGTGGATCCTGCAACAGGTCGGAGATAACGACAACAAGCGACCGTCCACGGATAAATTCAGTCGCCTTGGACAGCGCTTGCTGAATGTTACTTTCGCCCGCCGGCTCAATTTCCTCGAGCCCATGCAACAGCGGTCGAAGTGCACCGAAGGTCGCGGCAGGCTCGTATGTTTTTCGCAAATCATCATCAAACGTGACTAGGCTGGTCGAATCGCCCTGGTTGACCATGACATACATCAAAGCCGCAGCCAGATGGCAGCCGTAGTCCATCTTGGACATCGACCCCATATTCTGGAAAGACATGCTCTCAGAGGTATCGAGCAAAACGTTCGCTCGGATATTTACCTCGTCG
>JAPKCZ010000554.1 GCA_028822745.1 Kiritimatiellia bacterium
GTTCTGATCCCCGAACGGAAGGTCCTCCCAGACCGCCGCGCGCCCTCGGCCAGAAAGACCGTATCCATACCCAAAGCGATCAAATTGAAACCTTGGCTTATCGCGAGGTCAATCGCCTCGGCATCCGGCTGGACAATGTGAATACCGGCACTCTTACCCGCCGTCACACAACCCGCCACAACACGTTCACAGGCGCCCTGGACCAACGGGTGCGCGGTCTCGCCAGGAACACCCAACGAGCCACTGAGATCATAAGGACCAATGAAGGCGCCGTCCACGCCGTCGACGGCCATAATCTCCTCGATCGCGTCACAAGCCGCTTTGGATTCAATCATGACGATCACAGCAATCGATTCATTCGCGATCGCCGCATACGCGTCGAAATTTGCGCCCCAGTCATTCATACGTGAAAAACTGAAACCGCGGACGCCTTCCGGCGGAAAGCGTGCTGCGGACACCGCGTGATGCGCTTCCTCGGCACTGTTAACCAACGGAACGATAACCGCCTGCGCGCCTGCGTCCAACACTTGACGAATGGCCAAGGTGTCGTTCTCCCGAACGCGCGCCCACATTTCTGGCCCGCGTCCATAGACGCCACGGGCCACTTGCGTAAATGCAGCGAGATCGATATCGGTGTGCTCCATATCAGCAGCAAGCCAGTCGAAGCCCGCGCCGGCCAGAATCTCTCCGCTGGCCCCATGCCCGATCTGAATCCAAGATCCGACCACACGCTCACGCTGGAGCAGACGTTGTCGCAGGCCCGGGCGCGGTTCGCCCCACGAAACGGCGTCGTCCACCGTCCCTTCAGAGGCTATTGGCGTTGAAACGCTTTCGTAGGGGATACCGTCATCGTACTTTTCCACAATAGCCACTTTCTTGTCTTTCAGTTTTCGCTTTTGGACGACACGCTTTTGCCGAGCCGCAGGAACGGGCTTTTGCGGCGCCAGTGTGCACCCTTCTAAATTGCCTTTGCGCAAATAGGTTGTTCGTGACGTCAGGCATGTGCGCAGCGCGCTCAAAGCTTCACTCCAATCGGCGTATCGGCGCTCAGGATCCTTCATCAGCATTCGCTCCATCAGGCGAACGACGCCGGGTGGAAGATCACGTAAATATCGCTTCGGATGCCTAATGTGGCCTTCGATTTGCCGACGCATTGCGTCAACAGGGTCCCTCTCCCCAAAGGGAATCTTTCCCGTAATCATGTGATAGAGTGTGGCGCCCAAACTGTACATATCCGTACGGCAGTCCACACTTTCCGGCGCTGTTTCCTGCTCTGGCGCCATATAATATGGCGTCCCCTTAATCTCGTCCGAGCTGAGTCGTTCTCCAGACCCGAGCGTGTCAACGCGCAGACTCATCCCCATATAGGCCAGTTTTACCTGCTGGCCATCGTCATCATCCAGATAGATGCTCTTGGGCGTAATATTACAATGTACGCAATTGTGTCGCTCCCAGGCAAACGCCAGCGCTTCTGCCACATCGGTGACGATCTGTAATGCATCCGAAACACGTAATGCCTTTTCGTCCGCGACAACTGAACTGATACTTGGACCGGAAACGTATTCGGTGACGAGGTACGGCGTCCCTTCGTACTCGTCCACGTTGAAGATCTGAATGATCCGCGGGTGATTCAGAACGGACATTTTTTTTGCTTCCGAAACGAAACGTTCGTGCTCATCCGGGTCACTTGCAAACGCTTCTCGCAAAACTTTGATGGTCACGAAGCGTGCGAGCGACTCCTGTTCAGCCAACCAGACGTCCGTGTGTCGACTACTGCCTAGCGGCTTGATAATTCGAAACCCAGGAATTTCTGTGACATCTATATCCATGATCGCCTTGCGCTTCAATTGATTCGAGTAAGTTTTCATCGTAGCCAAGACAGGCATTGCTGTCACGCTCTGTATCGTGGCCAAGCGGGTAGACGCGCAAGGCAACGCCAACGGGAATCATCTTAATCATTAGCAGGATTACGATTAAGATTGATGCAGAGTAAATAGACAGCTCGGAGACTACACCAACTCGAGGAGTTCTGGGGCCTCAGCGGCGATCAGTCGCCGGCACACCGCCATGACCTCATCGGGCGTCGCGCATCCAGCAGCCTCAACAGCAACTGCTTTCGCCTGGGCAAGGCTGATGCTACGGACGGAATCTTTGATCATGGGTACGGTCGCAGGCGAGACACTGAGCTCATCCACGCCCATACCCACAAGAAGTGGCGTCAAAATAGGATTTCCGGCCATTTCGCCACAAAGTCCCACCCAGATACCATTTCGGTGCCCTGCATCGATCGTTTCCTGAATCAGGCGCAACACCCCTGGATGGGTTGTACGATATAGATAGGCAACGCGTTCATTAATTCGAT
>JAPKCZ010000555.1 GCA_028822745.1 Kiritimatiellia bacterium
TGGACATGTCCTTCGCCGGGCCCTTTGGTGCGGGGCGGGACGGAGAAGCAGTGGTCCGACGACATAGGAGGGGTGGCACTTGGCCCAGCTGCAACAGATGTGGTTAGACTCTCATCAACGACCACGCCGTTCAATTCAAGGATAAGCAATTCGAAAAACATTATTATATAAATTCGAAAATATTATTAACGATATTTGATAATATACACAACACGGGTGGAAACGTCGAGGCAGTCGTTTTGTACACCGATTGGGGCGTGATTTAGGCGGTCTTGTCGGTCCCAGCACCCACCTTCTGATGACATTTGATCGACTCGTGGTGGCACGACTTGATTGGGAACAACTGGACGCAACCGATAATTATCAGCTTTTCTCGGCCGCAGATCCAAATTTCAAGAAACCAGCGTCGCCAATCGCTGTGTATCGCAAAACGCGGCCCATCGACATGGCGCGGATCGGGCGATGGGCATTTGATGCGCCTCTGGAGCACCGCCTCTATCTGAAGTTTCAACATCCGCTTCAAGGAGCGCGCCTCTATGAACTACGATTCAGTGATGCAAAAATCGAGCCTATGCGCTTTCGGTTTGATCCGTTCAATACGGTATCCGAGGCGATTCATATCAGCCAAATTGGGTTTCACCCAGAGGACTCGGTTAAAGTCGCCTATCTATCGGCATGGCTGGGTAGTGGTGGCGGGCATACATACCCTCGAAGTACCCGTTTCGCCATCATTGACGCTGCCGATGAACAAACAGTCTTCGTAGGAAAAACCCAAAAGCGTTTGTCGGCAACGTCGAACCATGAAGATGCGTATGAAGTCAATTATTGTGGCTCCGATGTTCATATTCTGGACTTTTCCTCTTTCACAACGCCGGGACAATACCGGCTCTTTATTGATGGCGTTGGATGTTCCGAATCCTTTCACATCGCAAGCAATGTTTGGGAAAAAGCCTTTACGCAATCGGCACGTGGGTTGCTGCATCAACGCAGTGGCGTAGCGTTAGACAGCCAATGGGTGGACAATGTAGAGCCTCGCGCATTTCATCCCGATGACAATCACGTTGTGTTTCACTCAGACTGTTCCCTCATGGACAGCGGTCAAGGCTTGAACGCACGTGGATCTGACCGGCTACCCTTTGGTAACCTGAACGCGGCGCGAACTGATCAGATTGTTACCAATGCATGGGGTGGCTATTGTGATGCGGGCGATTGGGGGCGTCGCATTCAACACCTGGATGTGGCGCGTCTGCTGTTTGAGCTGTTTGAGGTGCATCCTGATTATTTTTCAGCGACAGTACTTCGCATTCCCGAGTTAACGAACAGTCTGCCCGATGTGGTCGATGAGGCCTTGTGGAGCGTGGACTTTTTTCGGAGATTACAAACGGCGGACGGCGGCATTCGTGGTGGCATTGATTCGGCAGCCTATCCCCGCTTTGGAGAAGCCAGTTGGCAGGAATCTTTGCCCGTCATGGCATACGCACCCGGAATGTGGTCGAGCTATCTATATGCCGGCGTTGCTGCTCGGGCTGCTCGTTGTTTGACCATTCTCAATCAACCCAACGCGTTTTCTTACCTAGACAGTGCGTTACGCGCCATGGCGTATGCAGAAGGTAAATTCAGCATCCATCCACAAGACGCAACGGCCTTGCCCCATGCCCTGCATGACGCACGAAACCTGGCTGCCGCGGAGCTATATCGAACGACCGGTGCGGCACGTTGGAATAAACTGTTTCTCGGATCGACGGCGTTCACAAAAGCAAAGGCGTCGGGCCAGACTCCAAAGGTGTATGATCAGCGACACGCCGCCTTCGTCTACGCAGGAACGTCGTGGCACACCGCCCACGAAAACGTTCGAAAGAACGCGCTCAGATCGGTGCAACGTGACGCGGATAGTGCCGTTAAAATTTCAAATTCTACGGGCTTTGGGTGGACCAAAGAGTCGGTATGGGCGCCACTCGGCAAAGGCGTCGTCAGCACCCCACAAGTCCTCTCGATTCTTCGTGCACACGCTTTGACAGGTGATAAACGGTATTTGAGAGCCGCACTTATGGCAACCCAATGTGGTGCAGGCGCTAACCCTCTAAATCTTTCGTTCACAACCGGGGTTGGCAAACGCTGGCCGCAACATCCACTCTGTATTGATGCGCGCGTGACGAAATCAGCCGCGCCGGTCGGCCTAACCGTTTTCGGGCCACTCGACATAAATCACTACGGAAACCACCTGGGCTTCGAGTTGATTGAGCGCTTCGTTTCTCCGCCACTGAAGCAATGGCCCGTGATGGAGTGTTACTTCGATGTGTACATGTTCCCAGCCATGTGCGAGTACTCGGTACACGAAACCATCGCCAAGAATGTGTT
>JAPKCZ010000556.1 GCA_028822745.1 Kiritimatiellia bacterium
CAACTGGGTAAGATTGATGCTTTTGTTCAGAGGCGACAGGACATTGTGCGTCGCTACAACACTGCGTTCAAGTCCTCGCGGGTGATTCAGGCGCCAGAAGTGTGCTCTGGGTCCCATTCATCGGCGGTCTCTCCAGCATGGCATCTCTATGTGGTTGAGCTTGATTTTGATGCAATCGGTCTTTCGCGAAAGGCGGTTATGGCTCAGTTGCTGGACAGGGGTATTGGCACGCAGGTTCACTATATCCCTGTTCATCTGCAGCCCTATTACAAACGCGCGCACGGCTACTCCGAGGGCAAGTGTCCCATGGCGGAATCGTACTACGCTAAGGCGCTGAGCTTACCGCTTTTCCCTGCAATGACTGATGAGGACGTAGAGCTCGTCATGCAATCGGTGCTTGAAGTCGTTGATCCGGTCTGACTGCCGCGGCGTTAACTCGATTCACTCGAACAAGTCGCGCTGAGCCATTTTTTTCTTATGCGTTATGTTGCCATAATTCAAGCCCGGCTGAGCAGTGAACGCCTGCCAGGGAAGGTGCTGTTGGATGTTGCGGGTAAAACGCTGCTTGCGCGTGTTGTGGAACGCGTTCAGAGAGCCGCGCGACTGGATGAGGTCGTGGTCGCGACGTCATCCAATGCTTCAGACGATGCGATCGCATTGGAATGTGGTCGACTGAACTGCCCGGTGTACCGCGGCAGTGAAGAGGATGTCCTGATGCGTATAATCGAGGCGGCTGAGGTCCATGCCGCGGATGCGGTGGTGAGGATTACGGCTGACTGCCCATTAATCGACTCTGGCATTATTGACGACATGATTTCACTTTTCTCTGAGACGCAGCCGGATTACGCAAGTAACGTATTGATCGGGTGTCGCAAGTTTCCGCGTGGGCTCGACACTGAAGTGGTGAGTCTTGACGCCTTGAGACGCGTGGAAGGGCTGGTCTCGGATATGGCATCTCGATCGCATGTGACACTCTATATACGAGAACATAGCGATGCTTTTGCTACGGCGTCTTTTGAGCAGGATGAGGACCTTAGCGACTGGCGATGGACGGTTGATGAGCACGAGGATTTGGTTTTTGTGAGGGCGATCTACGACGCGTTTCGCGATACGCCCGCGTTTGGTTGGCGCGAGGTGCATGATCTCTTGCTTGCGAATGAAGATCTGATTCGGATTAATGAACGCGTTCGCCAGAAGACTCTCGACGAAGTATGACCATGTCGCCGACTATTCTGGTCCGAGCGGATGCCACCGTGAGCATGGGTACGGGGCACGTGATGCGCGGCCTGGGCCTAGCCCAGGCATGGCGAACGTACGCTAATGGACGTGCCGTGTTCTGCTGTGCGCATATCCCTGAAGCGTTGGAACGTCGTATTAAAGATGAGGGATTTGAAGTCATCTCTGTTTCCGATGCACATGACGCCAGTGCCACACTCGATTCTGCCGCAAAATGTGGTGCGGTCTGGACGGTTGTCGACGGCTATCATTTCCGAGACACCTATGCAGAAGCACTTGTGCGCGGCGGGCAGAAAGTTCTCATCGCAGACGACGACGGACAAGGCCATGTCGGCGCGGCATCCATTGTCTGGAATCAGAATATACATGCCAAGCAAGAAGACTATGTGAACATAGGCCCCGCCACACGTCTGTTGCTCGGGTGTCGTTACGCCGTGCTTCGTAGTGAGTTCCGTCAGTTTGCTGGGCAGTCACGCACTGCGCGCGAGCAGGCGAATCGTGTTCTTGTCACCTTGGGCGGCAGCGACCCAGACAATGTTACAAAAAAGGTCATTGATGCATTGGCGGAAGAACCGCGGTTCGACGTGATCGTTGTTGCAGGGGGAGGCAATCCTCATTTAGCGGCCCTTCGCGAGGCCACGGATCGGGCCAGAGGCCAGATCCGGTTGGTCTGCGATGTACAAGAAATGAGTGAACTGATTCAGTGGGCTGACGTCGGCGTGGTTGCGGGTGGGTCCACGTCGTGGGAGTTTCTCTGTCTAGGGCTTCCCAGTGTCACCTTAACGTTGGCGGCCAACCAGCGCCCAAATGCTGACGCACTTGCCGCCGCAGGCTTAACGGACGCATTGGGTGCCGGAGTAAGCGTGTCAGGTCAATCGATTACAACGGCGCTGATGCACCTAGCCGAAGATCATGCACTACGGCAGGCGCGCACAGAAGCAGGGCAAGGTGTTGTTGACGGACGCGGGGCTGAACGTGTCGTCAACGCCCTGTCTGGCGACACTCTGGTGTTTCGCCCTCTCGAACACCGTGACAGTCAACAGGTTTGGCTGTGGGCCAATGAGGGGGAAACGCGACAGGCCTCATTTTCGTCAGAGCCCATCGTCTGGTCAGAGCAT
>JAPKCZ010000557.1 GCA_028822745.1 Kiritimatiellia bacterium
GTAAGAACACTTTAAGGACGCCGTTGGTCAGGCGTGCCTGTGTTTCGCGGGAGGCGTCGATTTCACCAGGGAGCATCACGCGTCGTTCGAATGAAGGGCCTGTTGCATCCTGTGCCGAACAGAGCAGGGTCAAGATGCGTCCGTCGAGGCGTAGCGTGACGTCTTCTGAGCACATACCGGGCAGACTGAACATCACGAGATAATGATTTTCCAGATCGCGCATATCCAGTGCGGGCGAGGGCGCAAGCGTTGGCCACCCTTCGTCAATGTTGAGTAGGGCGTCGAACTGTTGAAAATCACGCATCATGCTCGCAAAAATACGATCCACGTTCTGGTAGGCCGTTCGCGTTCCTCTGATGTCACGATCTAGCATACGAGCGAGCCTCGGGTCGGCGGCACCTCCTTCGCAAATACGAATCAGCTGTAGCATGACGGCTTGCATTTCGGCTTCGGCGCAGTCATCGGCGCTCAATCGTTGGCGATTGGGCACGGCGGCCCAATCCGGCATGCTTACCTGTATGGGGCCAACCGCTGTCGGAGGCGTGGTCGCGAGGAGGGATTCGCGCTGCACGCCCGCGTCGGCCACGTTTTCGGAGCTGGGTAAGAAGAGTTTGGCCACGATCAGCGCCTGCAGCACAATGATGGTCATCAGCATGACACGCTCGGCCCTGCCACGTGTCGACGAGGGGCGGTTATTCGAGTTGTTGTTGTTCATAACGCCTTCTAAGCATTGCAAATTGTGTGCCAAGCTCGCTTAGGCCAAAAATCGCGAAATATATCTTTTTTGCGCGACATTCCTGCACTTGGTGTGACAATTTGTTACGGCAACTGTGTCGCACTGCGCGTACTCCGGAAGGACATAGGGAAGTAATTGATGGCAGGGGGCGTAGGGTCAGGCACGATTATGTGAGCAATTGGTCGTCATCACGGTCGTACGGTATGGAGCTTGCTCTATGAATCAGGCGATGAATATGACTGGAAAATTATGCAGGCAATAAAGACTCGTTTTTCGCTGACCTTGCTCACGGCGCTGCTCGTCATTCTGATTGCAAGTCTGGCTGGCGGTTCGCTGTGGATTCTTCTAAGTATGCAAAATCAGGCTGTCCGCGATGGCGCTGCCCGACGCGTCATGCAGCAAGGGCGCCTAATGACGGCCCACATCGCGCAGCAGATCGCTGATATGGATGTGGGCGAATCGCCAATTGATTGGTCGAGTCTTTCGCAGCACGTTTGGTCTCTGCATGCGATCGAAGACGGTTTGCAATCGGTGTCGGTTACGGAAGATGGGGTGGCTGTGTTCGTCGAGCAGACGCGCGGTTTGGACACACGTTCGCCGAGACCAGAGGCCCTGGCTGTCTACGCGGCTGCACGCGACGTCGTCATGTCTCGCAAGTTGATCAACGTGGGCGATGTGACGGTGCCCATGGTTTCCTTTTCCAAGATGGTGAGGGCGGTCGATGGCAGTGACCGGCTGGTTGAAGTCGCGATTCGTACTGAAGCTGTAACGCGCGAACAGCAGGCGCCGTCGGTGGCGATTTCTGCCATGTTCAAACTGAGCATGATAACGACACTTGTTTCTTTCGGAATCTGTCTCGTGGTGGTGATTTGGATCATTCGGCGTGAGCACCGTCGCGATCTGCAGCGGCGCGAGGAGGAGCATCTTGCCTTCGCGGGTGTTTTAGCTAACAGCATTGTGCATGATTTCCGTAACCCAATGTCATCCATGCAGTTAGATGTGCAAATGTTGGATAAAGAAGTCTCGGATGACGGGCGAAATCGTCCGGGCCGTGTGCGTGAGCTCGCGCAGCGTGTCGCCGGAACGATGGCGCGCATGGATAAGGTGTTCGAAGAGTTCTTCTTTTTATCGCGTCCTGACTCGGAAGATATCGAGGCGACAGATCTTGGCGCCATTCTTGATACATGTGCATCGATATTGACGCCACGATTTGAGCGGCGGCATATTTCGATGACCTTCGAGCGCGACAACACGCCAGTGAATGTGCGCGCGTACTCTTCGTCACTGCGACGCGCGATCACGAATGTCCTGACGAACGCAGAGCAATTCTCCGAGGATGGCGGGGATGTGCTGGTGCGGTTGTCACAAGAGGCGGGGTTTGGCGTGGTGGATGTGTTGGACCGTGGTCCGGGTATTCCTGCTGCGCAAAAGAAGAAAATTTTTGAAATGTTTGAAACGGCACGTCCCGGCGGTACCGGATTGGGTCTGTTTCTCGCGAGGACGGCCGTGGAACGTTGCGGGGGGCGAATCGACGTCTTTGACAGGCCCGAGGGTGGTGCCTGGTTTCAAATTCGATTGCCACTTGCTGAAGAAAGGAACTGAGCATGT
>JAPKCZ010000558.1 GCA_028822745.1 Kiritimatiellia bacterium
ACTTCCAACTGATCCAGGGCGTCTGTCACCAGGTCACGTTTAACCATGACCTGAACGGCACACCAGGCGGAATCTTCGAGAGCATTGACCGTCGGCGAACGATATCCAGGCGTGATCGCCTCGGCCTCTTTCAGTCGGTCACGTGCGATGTTGTATTCAAGCAGTGTGTATTCACGAGCAATGACAACCCCCTCAATACGACGAACAATACGATCCGCAAGTGTCGGGTTCTTTAAATTTGGCCCCTGGATCAACACCGTTTCATACTGTCCGATTTCGTCCAGTATGCGCAGACCATTCGCAGCCAGCGTGCTCCCCGTTTCAACGAGGTCAACAATCGCATCGGCCACACCCAAAGCAACCATGACCTCGACGCTGCCGGAAAGCGCAACAATACGTGCGTCGCCGCCATGCTTTTCCAAATACGCCTGAGTCACATTCGGAAAACTGGTTGCCATACGAACGCCGCGCAACTGTGACGGCGCGGTGATGCCGGATGCTTCAGGAACACATACCGCAAGGCGACACTTCCCGACCCCCAGCGCCAAACGCGTCTGAACATCTGCCATCGACTCCGCAACAAGGTCACTCCCCGTGATCCCCATGTCGATGGCGCCTTCAGCACAGAGAACAGGTATATCGTCGGTTCGCAAAAAGGTAATCTCGACGGGCTTATCCCTAACCTTCGCAAACAAACTGCGTGCCGGTCGATTGAACCGGAGCCCCGCCTGCTTCAGAAGGTCTTCCGCGCGTTCCGACAAACGCCCTTTACTGGGCACCCCTATCCGTAAACTTTCCATCATTACTCCTGCTGAGACCGCGAGGCTTTTTCATCGATACCCGATACGCCAAACCGTTTCTTCAATTCCGTTTCAACCTCGTCGAAGCGCACGTCTTTGTGGCCCAACATCACACACACATGATACAAGAGGTCCGCAGCCTCGGCGATCAGATGCACGCGCCCGGCGTCGCCCACCTCACCAGCGGCCTCGACGACTTCAGCGGCTTCTTCCAAAACCTTAGCTCCGATCGCGTCGACACCACCCGCAAACAGTTTCGTGGTATACGAGGACGGAGGGGGGTTGGCTTTACGATCTTCGATCACAGCCATCAGGTCATCCAAAACGGAACGGGTTTTACACATGCGAGCCAGACTGCCAGCGACACCCATGCCGGTCAACAACTTACAGCCCGCGGTCGCCCAACCTTAGTCCCCGCAGGGATCTACGTTGCGGCGTTTCGCCTTTTTTTCAGCCTGATGGTGCTTATCTTCCAACATGCGTTGTTTGGAGCGGCGGGAGCGGCGACGCTTTTGTCGACGGATCTTTTCGCGTTCGTTCTGGCGCTTGCTGCGCTCTCCTTCAAGCCGTTCTTTCAACTTTTCACACAGCGCGCGCCGAGCCAGAAAGCGGTTCATATCTTGTGAACGTGAACGCTGAATTTTTACGTCCAAATCATGATCCGGATCGCGCAAATACACACAGGAGTGGGTTTTGTTGACTTTTTGGCCCCCCTTGCCCGAGCCCAGCACGAACTTTTCAATCAAGTTGTCTTCCTGAATACCGAGGCGTTTCATTTCCTCGACCAACGCATTGCGCTTTTGCTCTGAAATAAATGCATCCGCCATGATAACCCTATCCTAACACGACCCTAATGGTCTTAACGCGACTTACACTTGTGTCGCCCCATGCACTAATCGCATGATGACGCCCTGTTACGCCAGTAGAAAGCCACATGACCCAGGAGCCCAAAATGACCCAGAACCCTATTCTACGCCCCTTAGCCGTTTTGGGTTTGGCCTGCATGCTTGTAGGCTGCATCGCCCCACGCGACCATATTCTCTATGACGAAACATCGAGCAACACGGCCCGTGCCGTACGCATTGAAGTCCCCAAACTGATCATGGTGAAGCACCTTGACGGGCACACCATTCCGCGCGACAGCCTGCTGCCTTTCCCACACACGCGCGTCCTGCAACTCACGCCAGGAAAACACACGCTCGAGCTGTATTACGAAATCATCTACGAGACGGGCGAGGAAGAATACACAAAATTTCAATCCGACACCGTCACAATCACGACAAACCTCGCTGCCGCGGCAGCCTATCGCATTGCACACGGTGACCCATGGGACGACAAAAATGCAGACCATCCAAGCTCCACGAAAGTCCCTATCGCCCTATTGCAGATCGCGCCAGGACGACAGGGAGCCGCGTTCGGTGACGCCAACACAGCGAACGAACCGACCCCTACAGCGCCGGCCGAAGGTGACCGTCCAACACAACAGACATCGGCACCCGTTTCGCACACACAGCCTAATCCGCCCTCAAGAAAG
>JAPKCZ010000034.1 GCA_028822745.1 Kiritimatiellia bacterium
GCCCCCTTTACTTTGTGTATCCCCTGATGGATCCGATTCAGCCCCAAACGAACCGGCCCTCTCCCGTTATGCTTTCACAACCGGAAGCTTAGCAAGCAAACAGGTCAGTGTTGCAAGCGAAATTAAACAACCGACAGAAACAGACTAATTGTGTTACTCTGCACAAATCCTATTGACTAGCACCCTCACGAGTGCAAACACTTGTATCAGTATCCCTAATATTGTTTATTACCGCCCCCAGGAGAACGCATGCATCCGGTCGTCAACCACCTCATTCAGCTTCAAGAACTCCAATTGATCCGCGACGAACAACGCGTCACCGCAAAAGGCAAAAGTCTCACCGAGCTCGACGCCTCGATCAAGACGATGACCGCAAATCTCCCTAGTGAAACGCGTGTGCTTTACACAAAACTGCAAAAACGCGACCACATTTCAGTAACCACTGTGCGCGACAGCATGTGCACGGGCTGCGGACTGCAGTTGGCCATCAGTTTTGTTCAGCAGGTTCGCATGGAAAAAGAGATCCTGACCTGCCCCAACTGCTCACGCGTGCTCTACAACCCAGAACGCATCATACGCCGCATGGAAAAGGGTCCACGCCGCGTGGCCACACGCAAACCCGGATTGTCCCGTTTTTCTTCACATTCATTGATGATTCCCCGCCTGGCGGCCAAAACAAAAGAAGACGCCATTCTTGAATTGGCCACGAGCATGGCCGACGTAGGGTTTGTCGACAACGCCGAGAACATGACGACCGAGGCACTCGCACGCGAAACCGTGCACAGCACCGCCGTCAATCACGGCATGGCCTTTCCGCATGTGCGCGGGATAGACGGCGGCGGTCTCTCCTTGGCCCTTGGCCTGAGCCCCAAAGGCATCAATTTCGACGACGACGGTCAGCTAAGCAAAATTATTTTCCTGATTTCAATTCCGACCGCCGCATCAGCCTTTTATCTAAAATTGCTGGCCGGACTCATGGAAACATTCCGACAGGCAGAGGCGCGCAAAGTCCTCATGGCCGAAAAAGACCCTGAAAAGCTCTGGAAAACGCTGATTAAGCTGACGCGCACCACCATTAAATAGTCGCGGGAATCTTTGACGCCAACTGCCGTTTGGACTACCATTCAGACATGAAGGCAACACCCATAGCACTGGTCCTTGGGATAGCGCTGCTCGCGTCAAATGGGCGTGCGGACAGCGACGATGCCTTGTGGGGCGCCCTTGTCGGTGGTGCCGTTGGCGTTCTGATTGGCGAAAACTCAAGCGATATTCGCACCGAATATGCCGCCCCTGCGCTGGCTGCTCTTGGCGCTTTGGCGGGCTACGCGCACGACCGTGATTATGATTATCACGACGATTGGAGCCATCGCGGTCCCGTGTATAACCGCGGCCGCTATTACGGCAGCAATCGACACGCCTACCGGTATGGCGACCCCAGTGGCCGAAACTACAACGTCCACTACCCGTATTGGCCACGCCAAGTACGGCGCTACTCCCCGGTGCGACGCGCCCCCCGAGCGGTGCAAACCTACCCAAAAGCCAAAAAAAACGCTCAGCAACCCGCCGCATCGGCCAACCGGCATCCCGGCGTCACCATTGTTCGTGTTCCGATCACGTGGCCAAACGGCACGACACGAAACGTCCGCATCTTACGCCTGGGCAACCGCTACGTCGGACCACAGGGCGAAGCCTACGACACCTTGCCAGATTCAGTCACGCTCTCGGCTCGCTATGCACCCGCCCCCAGCGCTTCCACGCGCTGAACCTCATATTGCCTGTTGAAAAATATAGATTCTGGACTACGAGACCCTTTTTCAACAACCACTCAAGAGCAAGCCTCCGCTCCCGTTGTCTTGCCTGAGGCCGCGGAATAGATTACAAATGGGGTCCAAGAAAACGCGCACGTACAGAGGAAGGGAAACTGCACATGAACGACGATGATACCCCCATGGCCGAGCACACCGATTCACAGACCGATTCACACACCCACAAAACCCGCACCGCGCTTCGGATCGCCCGCTTACCCTGGACGCTACTTTTAACGCTTTACCTTCTCGTCGTGTACATCGCCAAGATCGACCTCTCGGCTGACGGCGTCGGCAACATTCTCGGTTACGTCTACTTCGGCCTCGGTCTGGTCATCCTGTTTGTGCAGTTCTTTAAATCCGCCGACATCAGTTCGGCCGGATTCATCGTGCATCTGACAGGCGTCCTGCTCAGCATGACCGTCGCCACCGTTTTAATGACACTTCTGCTCAGCAGTGACAACCCCGATAACCACATCACCTTTCACTATTGGTACGGCTGCGCCATTATTCTGGCAGACGCTATTTTGAGCCCGTTCAACTCCTTTCGGACCGCAAAACGGAATTTCGCCGTCGGGGATGGCTAAAAGGCGCCCATGACGAACTGGATCCAGCCCCCCCTCCGACTGGCCTGCGCACTGAGCCTGGCCTACGCCCTGTCGGCAAATGCAGGCAAAACAGAACGCTATAAAGTCGTAAAGATCGAAAACCACGACGAATCGGTCACCTATAAAATCATGACCGGTGAAGATTACGATCAGCTTCAAGCTGACGTTCGCCTCGAACACCGCCTGCACAGTACCGCTCTAAAAGCGGCGAAAAAAGCCTGGCGCGACACCTCCTACGGCAAAAGAAGCTTTCCGTCTGCCGCGGTTCAACGACGCAAACTGCGTGTCGAGGGATCCGTCCACATGGACTTGGCCAGCGCCACGCGCGAAAAAGAAAAGCTCAAACAACGCTTCGAGCGGCGCCACGCCTCACGAATAACGACCCAGGAAAAGAGCTCGCTAGACAAGAAACGCTCAAACGTGCGCCGCCGCACCAAGAATGCATTCAGTACGAGTTCTGTTTCTGCGGATAAAAACCGACAATACGCCGCCGCACGGAAAATGTACGTGAATCAGCTCAACGCACTGATTAAGGCCAAGCAAAAGCCCGCCGAGGGCTCAACGGACACGGATAGCACCAAATAAGTCGCCAGACGGTCGCAAAATTCCGTTCCACACCTGTTTTAGCGCTTTATTAGTTGAAGCCTTGCGTTTCCAACCCATACACTACAACGCTATAGAGATTTTCAGAATTGGGCAACGCCTCGATACGGGCCGACGCCGTCGAACACTAGGAGTAAGGGTCCATCATGGTTTCAGAAGCATCACCCACAGCCGAGGCAGCCGCGCAGCCGCGCGAAGAAGACGTCGAAGCGATTGACCGTCTACGCGAACTCCATCAGAAAATCCGCACCGAACTGGCTCGTGTCATCATCGGTCAGGACGACGTCATTGATAAATTGCTGGTATGCCTCTTTGCCCGCGGCCACGCCCTCCTGATGGGTGTCCCCGGTCTGGCGAAAACGATGCTCATTCACTCGCTCAGCGAAGTCATGCATCTCAATTTCAGCCGAATCCAGTTTACGCCCGACTTGATGCCGTCGGACATTACAGGCACTGATATTCTTCAGGAAACCGAGCAGGCCGGTCGACGCGCCTTTGAGTTCATTAAAGGCCCTATTTTCGCCAATATTGTTTTGGCGGACGAAATCAACCGAACACCGCCCAAGACGCAGGCCGCCCTGCTACAGGCCATGCAGGAACACAAGGTTAACGCGGGCTCACATACCTTTGAGCTGGACCCACCCTTCTTTGTTCTGGCCACCCAGAACCCGATTGAGCAAGAAGGCACATACCCCCTTCCCGAAGCCCAACTAGACCGCTTCATGTTTCTGATCGAAGTCAACTACCCCTCACACGACGAAGAAGTCCGCATCGGCCGTGAAACCACCTCGGGCGACACACCCACGCTGAATACCGTCATCACCGGCGAAGAGCTGATCGAATTCCAGAACCTCGTGCGACGCGTGCCCGTGCCCGACCATATTTACGAGTACGTCGTCGAAATCGTGCGCACCTCGCGCCCATCCCTTCCGGATGCGCCAGACTGGATTAAGAACTGGGTCATGTGGGGCGCAGGTCCGCGCGCGGTTCAATACATGATCCTCGGCGCCAAGGCGCAAGCCGTCTTGAGCGGAAGCTACCTTGTCCAGACGGAACATGTGGACGCCGTCGCAGAACCGGTACTCAACCACCGCATACTGACCAATTTTCACGCCGAGTCTGAAGGCATCACCAGCAAAGAAATCGTTCGACGAATCATCGAGAGCGTCAAAAAAGACTGATTCATTCGTGCGTTTCTCGGATGACAGCCCGCCCTCACACGACGTCAGAAAGATTGCCTGAATGCCGCAGCAGAACATGAACATGGACTTGGTCGACTCCGCCGTCCTCGCGCGCCTGTCGCGTTTGGCGGTGCAGGCGCGCGTGCCCATGTCTGGCTCGATCAACGGCATTCACCGTAGCGCCACACGTGGCTCAAGTGTCGAATTTGCCGAATATCGCAAATACGTCCCGGGCGACGACATCAAGAACCTCGATTGGCGCGTCTATGCCCGGACGGACCGTTTCTACATCAAAGAATTCGAAGCGGACACCAACCTACGCTGTTGCATCATTCTCGACACAAGCGCCTCAATGGGTTTTGCAGGCGACCACGGCAGCAAATTTGACTACGCACGCCGCCTTGCCGCAACCCTCGCGTATCTTTTGGCTCACCAGGGCGACGCCGTCGGGTTACTCAGTTTTGCAGAAAAAACGCTCACCGATATTCCGCCGCGCAATTCGGCGTCCCATTTGCGCCACATTTTCGATACGCTCAAAACCATTGAACCGAAGGGCGGATCCGAAATCGTGCAGACACTGCATGAAGCCGCCGAACGCGTGTCACAACGCGCACTTGTGGTCGTCATCTCCGACCTCTTTACGGATCCCACCGAACTGCTTGACGGTTTTCAGCACATGCGCTTCCGCAAACATGATCTGGCCGTCTTTCACTTGCTGGACCCGCAGGAACTTGCCTTTTCTTTCGATCGCCCGATTCGCTTCGTGGACATGGAAAGCAGTTTCAGCATGATCACCGATCCGTCGATCATTGAGACCGATTACCGACACGCCATTCAACAATACCTCGACACCGTCACACGTGGCTGCCGCGAGTTTAACGTCGATTATCAGCGTGTCTTGATCGACACCGATTACGAAAAGACACTGGCCTCCTTCTTGTTGCAACGCGCTGGCAAATCGGCCGCAGGAGGACGCGCACGATCATGACCTTTCTCCAGCCAGCCTTGCTGCTGGGCCTCCCCGCCATCCTATTGCCGATCCTGATTCACCTGCTGAACCGGCTGCGCTTCAAATCCGTCCGCTGGGCCGCCATGATGTTTCTCGTCAGCGCAGCTCGCAGCTCGACCCGCCATGCCCGCCTGCGCCACTACCTTATTCTCCTTTTCCGTACGCTGATTATTCTGTTCCTGATTCTGGCGCTCAGCCGCCCCATTATTGGTGGATGGTTGGGCAGCTCACTTTCAGGTGCCCCCGACACCGTGCTCATCATGCTCGACCGCTCAGCCAGCATGGAGGACACCGACCCACGCCTGCAGTCCCCCAAACGCGAACACGCCATTCAGCGCTTCGTCCAAGCAGGTGAAAGCATGCAAGGCCAAAGCCGTTACGTCCTCATCGAAAACGCCCTCAACATGCCACAGGAGATCGCGGGCACCGCCGCCCTACCCGCGCTTTCGCTCACCGGACCAACCGATACAGCTGCCAACGTGCCCACCATGCTGAGCGCCGCGCTCGACTACATGGACTACAACCAAACCGGCCACACCGAAATCTGGTTGGCCTCCGACCTGCAGGCGAGCAACTGGCACCCCGATGAAGGCGTATGGACCGAGTTGGTCGAACGTCTGGCCGCCCACCCAATGGACGTTAAAGTCCGCATTCTGGCCCTCACATCAGAAACACACGAAAACACATCCATTGCGTTATCCAGCCTCAAACGCCAATCCGTTTCCGGGCGCCCACATCTAAACCTGAGCGTCAGCCTGCAGCGCAACCCCGAGGCAAACCAGCGCTTCCCTGTGGCCATGTCGCTAAACGGCTCGCGTTTGCCCGAGGATCGTAAACTCGACCTGGACGCGGAACTCTACAGCCGACTGCTGGCCTTGCCGGCGGACCAAGAAAAGACGGGTTGGGGTATGGTTGAAATTCCCGCCGATGAAAATCCGCGCGACAACACGTACTACTTTGTCTACGACGAAGACGTTCAGCTGCACACGGCCATCGTCGCCGACAACGGCGACGCACAACGTTACCTGCAACTTGCCGCCGCCCCCGCGCCACAATGGTTCCCGCATTCGGCGGAAACGCTCATGCCATCGCAAACCACAACACTGAACACCGAAGCGCTGTCGATGCTGATCTGGCAGGCCGGAACAGGTGCCGACGACATCCTGAGCACGATAGAAACCTTTGCGCATGCTGGCGGCGCGATTTTCTGCTTTCCCCCAGCGCGCGGCGAAGGTGCCACTCAAGAAGGGCCATTTGGTCTGCGCTGGGGCGCCATCGAAACGGCCCCCAAGGCAAAGCCGCTGCGCGTGACGACATGGGATAACAAAGACGGTCCCTTGGCCGAATCACGCGATGGCATCACGCTACCTATCGGTCAACTGAACATCATTCAACGACAGTGCCCCGTGTTGGAGGCATCTGACGACGACGTCAGCTCAGATCGTTTGGACAGCGACTGGATTACGCTCGCCACCTTCGAAGACGGAAAACCCTTTCTTCTAAAGAAGCGCGTCGGCCGTGGCAGTGTGTTTGTTTGCACAACCCTTCCAACGCCGGAATGGTCCAACCTGGGCGAAGGCATGGTGCTTGTCCCCATGGTCCAGCGCGTTCTCCAGGAAGGCGGGTCACGGTTATCCGCACGTGGCATGGAGTCCTGCGGCGTATGGCGCCCAACCGATGAAAGTGAACCCTGGGTCTGCGAAGAAGGCGACAGAGATTATCGCTGGCAGGCTGGCGTCTACCGCCTGGGTTCGCAACGCGTCGCACTCAACCGGCCCGACCGCGAAAACGATCTCGAGCGCGTCCCACTTGAGCGCTTACGAACGCTATTCGACGGCGTCGACATACAACTCTTTGAAGAAACCATCGAGACCGCCCGCAAAGAATCGACCAGCGAACTTTGGCCACTCATGGTCCTGCTGGCACTGCTTTGCATGATGGTCGAATCCTCATTACTGATCTCGGACCGCATGGCACGACGAAAACAGATAATATCATGACAACGTCTTTTTGGGATTTCGGAATTACCACCTGGAACCTGGTGGCCGCATGCATTGTGCTGGCCGTGGCGGGCTGGCTTTTCTATGTCAGCATGCAACGCCATCGCGACGCCTCCAAACGCTATCTCTATCTTGAAGTACTACGGTTTGTCACGGTGATCGCGCTGGTGTTCACCCTGTTCAGACCCGAACGCGTCAGCGTCACTCGCAAAACAGAGCGTCCCCGTATTGCCATTCTGGCTGATGCATCGGACAGCATGAAAACGGCCGACGTGATTACGGACAATCGTGAAGCCATGACACGCGAAGCCTGGCTGAGCGAACAGTTCACAAACAATGTATGGGCCCCTCTGGAAGCGAAATACGACGTGGTCTCGACCCACTTCAGCCGTCCCCCTACCGCCACCAATGGGATCGACGCCAGCGATACCCCTTGGGGAACGGACATCAACAGCGCCATCGACGATGCCATACGGCGCACGGGCGATTTGCGTGCTATCGTGCTTCTGACCGACGGTGATTGGAACGAAGGAATTTCCCCCATTAGCGCGGCCACGCGTTTGCGCCTGCAAGACAGCGCCATCTTTTCGGTCGCCGTCGGCGCCGATCGCTTCCTCCCTGACCTCGACCTACAATCCGTACGCGCCCCGAGTTACGGCCTGATGGATGAAAATATATTTATCCCCTTCACCATTCAGAGCCGACTCGCGCGTGACGTCCAGACCGCGGTGACCCTACGCGGGTCCGACGGCACACTTATTCAGAAAAAGATCACCATCCCGGCAAACGGACAGCTGCAGGAATCCATTGTGCTGCAACCACGACGCCGCGGTCTATTTGACTACACGCTGACCCTCCCACCCGAACGCGACGAAGTGCAGATCAGCAACAACGAAAAGGCGTTTCAGATGTCATTCCGCCGCGAGCTTCTGACCGTGCTCGTCATCGACTCCACCCCGCGCTGGGAATATCGCTATTTGCGCAATGCCCTTTCACGTGACCCCGGCGTCCGCGTGCACTGCCTGTTGTTGCATCCAGGCATGGGCGCTGGCGGCGGAACAGAGTATCTTTCACGTTTTCCTGCGGACCGCGACAGCCTGACCAAATATGACGTCATTTTCCTCGGCGATGTCGGCATTGGCCCCGAGGAGCTCTCATTGGATCAGGCCAGCATGATTCGCGGTCTCGTCGAACAGCAAGGATCGGGTCTCGTTTTTCTGCCCGGCATGCGCGGACGTCAGATTACACTGAAAGACTCCGCGCTGTGGGACATCATGCCAGTCATTCCGAACGTGAAGGATGCATCGGGCCTAAGTTTTCACCTCGAATCCAGCCTCAATCTGACGACAACAGGGCGGGATCACCTCTTGACTCTGCTGGCTGCGGATCCCGCCGCAAACTGGGCACGCTGGCGCAGCCTCCCAGGATTTTACTGGCACGCCTCCGTCGAAAAATCACGCGCCGGAAGTGTCGTCCTGGCCGTGCACGAATCCGTGCGCTCACGACATGGTCGCATGCCACTGCTTGTCACGCGTGACGCAGGCAACGGCAAAACGTTATTCATGGGAACGGATAGTGCATGGCGCTGGCGTCGCGGCGTCGAAGACACCTATCATTACCGGTTCTGGGGCCAAGTGGTTCGCTGGATGTCCCACCAGCGCCATCTCGCCTATCAGGAAGGCATTCGCTTCTTCTACACCCCTGAGCAACCACGCCGCGGAAACGACATCGCGCTACATGCCACCGTGCTCGACGGCTCCGGGTATCCGGTTAAAGACGCCGAGGTGATCGCGACCATTCAAAACAAAGCTGGCGAACAGAAGACCTCGATTGCGATGCGCCCAGAAGAGGGCGGCTGGGGCGTGTTCTCGGGCACGTTCACGCCTGAACGCGGCGGCACATACTCGGTCACGATTAACTGTAAATCCGTGCAGCGCAGCGTCACCGCCGACATCGAGGTCGCCAGCCGGCGGCGCGAAGCCATCGGGCGCCCCGCCAAAGCGGCCCTCTTGCAAGAAATGGCCGCCATCACCGACGGCGCCTTCACCAACACCGATGGTCTGCCCGAATTACTCGACCAAATTCTTTTACTGCCAGAATCAACGCCGCGCGAACAGCGCCTACGGCTTTGGGCTCACCCACTATGGTGCGCTTTTCTCATTACCCTGCTAGGCCTTCAATGGGTAGGCAGGAAGCTGCTTGGCATGATATGATCACACCATGAAAGAGCATACACCACAGAACGCCGGTCCATCGGCAAACGAACAAGCTCTTCCGCCAGAAGAATTTGCACTTCCGGACGCCCTACAAAAGCAGCTGACGGCGTTCGAGAAGCGCCTGTGCCGCACCGAAACCATGGTCGCCGTTTTTGGTGGCATCACGGCACTGCTTCTCGCCTTTGGTCTCGTTTTCCTGAGTGATCGCTTTTGGGATACCTCGCCATGGCTACGCGCCGGCATTGCCCTGGGCAGTACCGTTGCGCTCTTTGGGTTCTTCTGGATCTGGTTCCGCGCCTGGGTGCTCACGCGCCGTGACAGTCGTGAATTGGCACGTCTGGTCCAGCGCAAATACCGACGCATGGGCGATCGCCTGCTCGGCGCGGTGGAACTGGCGCGCCCCGACCTGGATGCCACAGATCAGATGTCCCCCGGCCTTCGCCGTGCCGCCATTCAGCAGGTCGGCGCCGAGGCCGCACAATACAGCTTTACAGATGCCGTTGACACCCGCACCAGCCGCCGATTCAAATTCGCTATCGCCGCACTAGGCATCCTCGTCGCCGCCGCGGCAGTGCTGTATCCGGAAGCCGGCATGAACGCTCTGCAACGATGGCTGCGACCCCTCTCTGAAGTGCCTCGCTATACGTTCGTCAAGACCTCCGGCTTTCCCGCGTCCATCATCGTGGCGCATGGCGAACCCTTCGAGGTCACAGGACGCATCGAAGCCGAATCGAAATGGTTTCCAGATGAAGCCCGCTCTGCTTTCGACGGACAACCTACGATTCATGGCGACTTGACGGACAGAAATGATGGCACAAAGGGAGTACACTTTGATGTCCCCGGGCAGACCGACGCCGGCGCACTGCGTATTACGCTTGGGGACTATAAAGATCAGGTCGACGTCGTGCCTCTGCTACGCCCCGAACTACAAGATCTACAGGCCAGCATCCAATTTCCTGACTATTTACAACAACCCGCAAAGACGAATCGCCTCCAGACACCTCATGTACAAGTCGTCGAAGGCAGCCAGCTGGCACTGCAAGCGCGCATCAGCCGAAACCTCACGCATGCACACGCCACGGCAACCAATTCCGTTGCCGTCCAGGTCATCGGACAGCGAATCATCACCGAATCCTTCACGGTGGATACGGCGCAGCGCATTCGCTTCAGCTGGGAAGACGTACATGGCCTCAAAAACGAGCGCCCCTATTCTGTCAACATCAAGACGATCAAGGATGAAGCGCCCTTCGTCGAGTGCCGTAGCGCCTCACGCTCAATCGCCATCCTCGAAGATGAAGTGGTGCACCTCGACCTTTCGGCCGACGACGATTTCGGTGTACAAGCCATGTGGGTTGAATGGACAACCATGGACACACAATCGAAAGTCATGACCAATGCCGCGGGTACACACAGCATCGCCGACGGCCATCCAACACAGCGACGGCTGACGGGGAGCTTTGACTTCTCGCCACTCATCGCCCATGTCCCCGAAGAGTCCATCGCCACGC
>JAPKCZ010000559.1 GCA_028822745.1 Kiritimatiellia bacterium
GCAGTCGACGGAGACGCCATAAAATCCGCTATCGAAGCCGGCGCATCCTCGGCCGAAATAGACGATTTGCGCGAAGATGGGGGTATGACGCGATATGTCACAAACGCCGTGGAACAACAAGAATACCGTGATGCCTGGCGTGCTAGCGGCGTAACCTGTATTTTTCAAAACGCTGGTGAAGAAGGACAAGACCCCCTGCGACTCCTCAAACGACTCGCACGCTTTACCTACGTAACCGACCTAATGCGGGGCTTCGTATCCAAAGCGGTCACTCCCGGAGACATCCTCCAAGCCAAAAAAGAAAACCGCCATAGCCTCTGCTTCACCGGCAACGGAGTACCTCTCACTCAACAATGGATCTCGGTCCAAGACGAACTACGCTACGTCAAGATATTCTATCAACTCGGAATACGCATGATGCATCTCACCTACCAGCGCCGCAATATGATCGGTGACGGCTGTGCCGAAAAAGCAAATGCTGGTCTTTCCGACTTCGGCCACAGCGCCATTGCAGAAATGAATCGAGTCGGCGTGATTCCTGATTGTGCTCATTCGGGTTGGCAAACAAGTCTCGAAGCCGCTAAATCCTCGAGTAAACCAGTCGTAGCGAGTCACAGCACCGTCGCAGCCATCCACCCTCATATTCGCAGCAAACCAGATGAAGTCATCCGAGCGATTGCCGATAGCGGTGGATATCTAGGCGTATGTTGTATTCCTCGTTTCCTTCGCGGCAGCGGCGATCTCACCCAACTCCTAAATCACGTGGACTACATCGTCGAGAAATTCGGTGCAGAACACGTCGCCATCGGTACCGACGTTGCCTATACGTCCCAAAACGACGCAACCGAACGGCGTAAGATACCATCACGTGGCCGCCGCCGCAAAGATTTCCGTTCGCTCTGGCCCGACGACCCCTTTCCCACCACATCCATCATGTCAGGCAGCATGGCCTGGACCAACTGGCCACTATTCACCGTCGGACTAGTACAACGAGGCCACAGCGACGAAGACATCCGCAAAATCGTCGGCGGTAACGTCATGCGGGTCCTCGGTGATAGCCAACGATAAGAAATAAAAAACTCAGGGCGGGATCCCTACGCGTGCGTATTGCAATCATCAATGGATAGATACCCAACACGCGGTATATTACAATACAACACATGAATAACCACCAAACGACGCGACGAACGTTTCTACAAACATCCATCACTGCGGCCTCCATTGCGGGCACAGGATTTCATACGGCCGCTGCCACTGAGGACGAAAAACCCCAAAGCCCCAACTCGCGATTACGAGTCGGCGCGATCGGCCTGCGTTACCAGGGCTCTGTCATTACCGAGAAAGCCCAACGCTATGGAGACATCGTAGCTCTATGTGATGTTGATCAACATGTACGCGAACAAGCCCGCGCCGCATTTGGCAGCACCCCCCGCATCTACGAAAACTATGTCGACATGCTCGCAGGTGCCAATCTGGACGTTGTGCTCATCGGAGTCCCTGATCATTGGCACGTTAAAATGGCTGCCGACGCCCTCCGCGCCGGCAAAGACGTCTATGTCGAGAAACCGTTGTCACTGACCATCGACGAAGGTAAGTTCCTCCGATCGGTTGTTAATGACACCGGCAAAGTGCTCCAAGTCGGTTCCTGGCAACGTAGCGACTCGCGTTTTCGACTCGCCATTGAACTAATCCGCGCCGGACGACTTGGCAAACTCACCAACGTTGACGTCGTCCTCGGTAAGAACAAAGTTGGCGGCCCCTTTGAGCAATTCAAGGTTCCCAAGCATTTCAACTGGAATCTCTGGAAAGGGCAAACCCCCGACTACGACTACATCCCCGAACGCGCCCATTACACGTTTCGCTGGTGGTACGACTACTCCGGCGGACAAATGACCGACTGGGGCGCCCATCACCTCGACATCGCTCAATGGGGCATCAACTCGCTGCCGGTAGAGATCAACGCCACCGCAAAATATCCAACCACGGGCAGCAATAGCTACGATGTTGCGATCGATTTCCACACTACCTATAAATACGCTAATGATGTTCTCATGACCGTCTCCGATACCGGCCGCAACGGAATCATGTTCACCGGTACCGCGGGTCGTATCTTTGTCAATCGAGGTACGCTCACCGGTAAACCTGTAGAGGCGTTAGCCACCAACCCGCTCGACCGCAGCGACTGGAACGACTACGCCCACGACAATCTAGACCGCCCACTGCGTAGCGGTAAACTCGATGCCATCGTCAATCACATGGGCAACTTCTTTGATTGCATCACCACTCGGCACGCTCCGATATCTGA
>JAPKCZ010000560.1 GCA_028822745.1 Kiritimatiellia bacterium
AACATGAAAAGACATGGCGGGTTTATCCCCGGTGTCCGTCCGGGCAAGCGTACAGCAGAGTATATCGACGGGATCATGACCCGCATCACCCTGCCGGGGTCTTTGGCATTGGCTGGGGTAGCTATCTTTCCCTTCTTCGTTATCAACCAGTTCAATGTGACACCTTCATATTCGCAGTTTTTCGGTGGCGCTGGATTGCTGATTATCGTCGGAGTCGCGCTAGATACGCTGCAGCAGGTGGAATCCCAACTGATGACGCGGCACTATGAAGGCTTCATGAAAAAGGGCCGCATCCAGGGGCGCCGCTAAGGTTGGCGGGATCGAGAAAGCAAAGCCAATGAAAGTGAAAGCATCTGTTTCCAAGCGCTGCGCTGACTGCAAGATTATCAAGCGTCACGGTATCGTGCGAGTCATCTGTAAGCGCAATCCGCGTCACAAGCAGCGTCAAGGCTGATGGCAATGAGTTGTTCGTCGGGCGCCGTCGGCGCCACAGGGAGCTAATAGAGTATGGCACGTATTGCAGGCGTCGATCTCCCACGTGAGAAAAGAATCGACGTGGGTTTGACCTATATCTATGGCATTGGCCGCACCTCGGCGGAGGCCATTCTCTCTGAGTCTTCTGTGACGCCGGAGACCCGGGTGGGTTCGCTCTCTGAAGAGCAGGTCGTGCAGTTGCGCAACATTATCGAACAGAAGTATCGCGTCGAGGGGTCCTTGCGCGGCGAAGTCAACATGAACATCAAGCGGCTGATGGACATCGGCTGCTACCGGGGACTGCGCCATCGACGTGGTTTGCCGGTGCGTGGGCAGCGCACCAAGACGAACGCGCGCACGCGCAAGGGGCCGAGTCGCGCGATCGCCGGCAGGAAAAAGGCGCCCCCGAAATAGGGGGCAAGGGGGAAAATCGCCTGCGGCGATTTCTCAGGCATCAGCCCCTTTTTTTGGGTGTTTGTTCGCGGTTCGCATTCGGCGCCCGCGTCATGAAGTCGGATACTAGCAAGGAAGTTTGAGTTGCCACCAGAGAGAGGCCGCAGAAGCCGCAAAAAGTCTAAGAAGGTAGAAGCACTGGGCGTCGCCCACATCCTGTCTACTTTCAACAACACCATTGTTACCCTCACGGATGTCGAGGGCAACGTGATCTCTTGGGCCACTCCGGGCAAGGTCGGCGTCGTCGGCAGTCGCAAGTCCACGCCCTTTGCCGGGCAACTTGCTGCCGAGCGGGCGGCGCAGGAGGCTATCACCATGGGTCTGCGTAAGGTCGAGGTTTGGGTCAAGGGCCCTGGCGTCGGTCGCGACTCGGCGATCCGTGCGCTTCAGAATGCAGGTCTTGAGATCGCCGCGATCCGGGACGTCACCCCCGTACCGCACAACGGCTGCCGGCCGCCCAAGCGGCGGCGGGTCTGAGTCAGGGGGAGAGAGAAGAGATGAGCAGATATACCGGACCGAACTGTCGCCTCTGTCGCCGAGAGGGTGCCAAGTTGTTCCTCAAGGGCGAACGCTGCACGCTCGAAAAGTGCTCCTTCGAGCGCCGCTCCTATGGCCCAGGCCAGCATGGCCAGAATATGCGGCGTAAAAAGTCGGAGTACAGTGTGCAACTGCGCGCCAAGCAGAAGTTGGCTCGCATCTACGGTGTTCGTGAAGGACAGTTTCGCAAGTACTACAAGGAGTCCACGAGGGTGCAGGGTGTCAGCGGTGAGAACCTGCTGCGCCTGTTGGAGAGTCGACTCGATAGCGTCATCTACCGACTCGGGTTGGCACCTTCGCGCAAGGCCGCACGGCAACTGGTGCGGCACAACCACTTCACGGTGAATGGCAAGCGCGTCAATATTCCTTCGTATCTGACAGCACCTGGCGACGCGATCGCAGTTGCTGAAGGTAGCAAGAGGCTTGAGGCCGTTCACGAGTCGCTACGGCGCTCGCGGGAGATGGTCTCCTGGCTTTCTGTCGATAAGGCCAACCTGACTGGTGCCGTCGTTGAGATCCCGAGTCGGGCGGATATCCCCACTCCGGTGGAAGAGCAACTCGTCATCGAGTTCTACAGCCGCGTTTAGTGAACAGGCGTGTGTTACAATAAGTCTCGAAGCAACAAACCAGAACTCATATAGGAATAGGGATCAACCACATGGCCCTCGAAGGTCTCCAGATGCCGAGGCTCCTTGAGATTGACAAGGACAGCCTGACAGACACCTATGGCAAGTTCGTTCTCCAGCCCCTGGAACGCGGCTTCGGCGTGACCATCGGTCACGGTCTGCGCCGTGTTCTGGTCTCTCAGATCCAGGGCGCCGCGATCAAGTCACTGAGTG
>JAPKCZ010000561.1 GCA_028822745.1 Kiritimatiellia bacterium
GAGCACGATACCCAACATTAGGCCGAGTCCGCGAATCTCTTGCACGTGCTCATATTTTTCGACAAGCCCGTCCAGCTTTTCTTTGAACGCAGCGCCCGCTGTTTTCGCGCGTTTGATGAGCGCCTCACTGTCAACAACGTCAAGTGTGGCCAAGCCCGCACTGCACGCGAGCGGTGCACCACCAAATGTGCTGGCGTGGTTGCCGGGTTGCAGGACGTCTGCAACCTTTGGCGAGGCGACAATGGCACCGATTGGGAATCCGCCACCCAAGGCTTTGGCCAGCGAGAACGCGTCAGGCTTGACGTCAAAGTTCTGAAACCCGAACCACTCACCGGTACGCCCAATGCCGCACTGGACTTCATCAAACATGAGCAAAAGGTCATGCTCTTCGCAGAGCACTTTCAGGCCGGTAATAAACCCTTCCGTGGCAGGGACGACACCGCCCTCGCCTTGCACAGCTTCGACAAGAATGGCGACAGTCTTATCGTTGATTTGCTCAGCCACGGACGTGACATCGTTGAATTCAGCATGGCGGAAGCCAGGCATCTCAGGGTCAAAGCCCTTTTTCACTTTGTCCTGCCCGGTCGCCGCGATCGTCGCGAGTGTTCGGCCATGAAAGGAATTCTTCATGGTGATGATTTCGTGACGTCCCTTCTCTTGGCCGTGCAGACGTGCGAGCTTGATGAGCGCTTCATTTGCTTCGGCACCTGAGTTGCAGAAAAACACTTTGCCACCATCATTTAACTTGGACAGACGTGCGGCAAGTTTGCCCTGATTCTCTGTAAAATAGAGATTCGAGGTGTGCATCAATGTCTTGGACTGCTTCTCAATGGCCTCAGCAACAACAGGATGACAATGGCCGACGTTGTTAACGGAGATGCCGGTACCAAAATCGTAGTAGACTCTGCCGTTTGCATCCCAGACGCGCGAACCGCTGCCCTTAACGAGAGCGATTTCCGGTGCGTAGGTTGGGATAACGAACTTGCTGTAATTGTCTTCAATAGCTTGTGCTGTACTCATTGTATTCCTTGTTCGCGTGTGACCGCGTAATCATTATGGTTTCAGTGTATAAAAATAGCGTCAGGGGACGATCTGCGTCCCTACACCCTTGTCTGTAAAAATTTCTAAAAGTAATGAATGTAATTGGCGTCCATCAACCATGTGAACCTTCTTCACACCAGCTTCAAGCGCACCGACAGCACTTTCCACTTTAGGCAACATGCCGCCTTCAATCACGCCACGTTTCATCAGATCAGCCACTTCACTGATCGACAATGTTGACAGGATCGATTCAGGATCGTCGAGATCGCGCAGAAGCCCAGGCACGTCAGTCAAATAGACAAGCTTACGAGCCCCTATGGCTTTCGCCAATGCGGCAGCCGCGGTGTCGGCATTGATGTTGTGCGCTTTTCCGTCCGCACCAATACCAATTGGCGTCACGACAGGAATGGCGCCCGATGCCAGAACGTCTAAAACAGGCTTTGCGTCAACTTCGGAGGGTTCACCGACAAAACCCCAATCCAAGGGCTCGCCCGTGTCCGGATCCGTGCCGGATTTACGATTCACGTGAAAAACGTCTTGCCCCGGCACCCCTTTGGACACGCCCCCCCCCGCTTCGATCATGGCGACGATACCGGGATTGATATCCGTCCCCATGACCCGCTCCACGACCTTCATGGATTTTTCACACGTCACGCGTAAACCTTTTACGAAACGTGTTTCGATGCCTTCGTCACGCATACTCTTCGAAATGGCCTTTCCACCGCCGTGAACGACGACGGGGCGCACACCGACACAGCTCAGAAACGTCAGATCGGTGAGTATCCCTTCTGAATGCGTAGGATCCTCCATCGTGCTGCCGCCAAATTTGACGACAAATATCGCATCTTTGAAACGTTGTATATATGGCAGCGCTTCGATCAGCACGGTGGCCTTTTTGACAGAATCATTCATGATTGCGTTGTTCATTGTTCGCTCATTTGCCTCTTGATAAGGCTTTCGGCTAGGTCGTGTATTCGGAGTTAATCCTGACGTATTCTTCGGATATATCACAGGTCAACAAGCTGCATTCCTCGTTGCCAGTCCCTAGACTGATCTTAACGGTAAACTCAGGTTGCTTGATGACAGCTTCTAACGCCGGCACACTATCAGGAACCGGCCCGCTTGTTCCACGGTAGGCACAAACACTATCATACCAGATTTCGATCACAGAAGCATCAAGTTCAGCGCCACTGTAGCCAACAACATCAATGACACGTCCCCAGTTCGGATCCTCGCCGAACCATGACGTCTTCACAAG
>JAPKCZ010000562.1 GCA_028822745.1 Kiritimatiellia bacterium
ACGCTGGTGCCAAGATCGATGACCTGGCAAATGACTTGGAAGATGATGATTCCTCATCTATTGCGGAAATCATTCCCCTCGCAAATTCAGCTTTAGCAAGCTCTTCTGTTGATCGTGACGATGATCTCATCAACGTTTCCGTGGAAAACGAATCACTTGAAAACATCGTCAATATGTTCACACGTATATCGGGAGCCAATATCGTCACGTCGTCGTCGGATCTCGAAGGAACGGTTACCGTAAATCTACGCGATGTGGATTGGAAAAGTGCATTAAGCGCCATTCTTGATATTCACGACCTCGCGCTAACGGAGCAGCTACCCGGATCGGGCGTGTACACCATTGTCCCCAAACCAAGCGGCACCGAAATCCCCTTGATTGTGGACACCATTTTTCTCCACTTCACGACGGTCCCAGAAATTCAGCCGATTCTGAATTCGATGCTGTCTGTTTCAAATGCAACCATCTCCGCTTTTGCCTCGCGCAACGCATTGATCATCCGGACCAGTGAGCCTAACATGCGCCAACTGAAGTCCATGGTTGAAGAGATGGACGTTCCAGGCGAACAGGTCGTTGTTGAAGCGAAATTTATAGAACTGAGTGATAGCGCTTCCTCCCAGATCGGCATTGATTGGGAAATGTTGCGTTCCTTTGGACTCACGGCAACCGTCGGCCCCTTTGGGCGTGAAAAAACATCGCAAAAGAACAGGAATGACAGCACAACACAGATCTCCGACGAAACAACCGAATCCTCGTCCAGTCGGACGCGGAATGACAACAACGGAGAAACGGTCGCACGTCTCTTTGATCGGAACGGCATTAACTTTGAAGACACCGACACCGAGTTCGTTGACCACGACGGTGATCCCCTCACGCCTGTCCTCGCGCAGACGGATATCATCCCCACACGTACAGAATTGCGCGACCTCTCCGACCTGTCTGAAAGCGTTGATAGCCGTTCACTGATCACGTCACTCAACAACACACTTGCCTCTTCGTTCGACGAGACCGTATCGAAAGTCGACACGGCCATTTTGAACGTAGATCAACTCCGAGTCGTCTTGAGTGCTTTGAAAGACAATTCAGATGCCAAAGTCATCTCGAATCCGAAGCTCATCGTCGCCAGTGGCGAAGAAAACGCGTTCTTCAGCGTGGGCGAACGTGTGCCGATCGTAAAAGTGGAGCGCAATGAAGGCACCCAAGATAGCCCGGGTGACACAATTACGGGATCACTGGATACAAGCATCAACACAGACTTCATCATCGACGGTTACCTGCGAACCGGCATCGAGCTCAAAGTTAAACCCATTGTCAAGACGCAGGAATTGATCGAAGCATACATTGAACCACGCTTGAGCACCCTGATTGGCCAGAAGGTCGTTGGTGACAACAGTTTTCCGATTATCAGCACGAAAGAACTTAAAACCGTGTTCACCTTGCGCAGCGGCCAGACGGTTGCCATCGGCGGCCTTTCCGACACAAAAGAATCTAAGGGTGTTAAAAAGCTGCCGGTTCTGGGCGACATTCCATTTATCGGAAAATACCTCTTCTCGCATACGACAACCGAAGAGCGTCGTGTCGAAACAATCATTTTTGTGACATTAACAATCGCCGACCCAGAATTACTCTACAACGAAGTGGGCATACCAGGGACCGCAGAGTTGATCCACAGCGACAGCATCAAAACGCGTGCACATCGCGAGAAATTTGAAGATGAACTCGATGAGATGGAGAAAGTCTCAAGCGAAGAAACGTCCCGCCGAGCGCGTGCACGCTTGCTGCAACGCTCCGAATAAAGGTTAGGCAAAATCGGATGCGACTATTCTCGCGCGAGGCAACGCGGTATGCAGCCCTACTCATTATCCTTTTCGCGATTGCCGCAATTGCCGTGTGGCACACGCTATCTCTACTCCATGACCGTCTGATCAGCGATGATTTTTTTGTCATTGCAAGCCTGATTTGCGTAATCGTTTTTGGCTTTATGCTCATTGCAGGAGCATTCGGCTTATGGGCCATCCAGTTTTCTGCGCGTGACGAAGCGCGCCGGCGCGTCAGCCAATTGGTCGACGCAATGGACTACCTCACAGACGGCGTTCTCGCCGTTGACGCCAAACTTGGCATTATCGGAGGGAACCCAGCGGCTCATGCCATTGCGGGGAAGCCCGACATTCGCGGCATGCTCCTGCGTGAGGCTTTTGAATTTCTTGAAGAGCCCGACGCACAGTTTCTTTTGCACAACGAGGAAGCGGTCGAGCTGGAACGTCCAGCGCGACAGGAAAAGACGCGTTTACGATTTC
>JAPKCZ010000563.1 GCA_028822745.1 Kiritimatiellia bacterium
GAAAAAGATGAAGGCGGGTTAATGTTAAAGGACGTGGCCTGGGACGCATTTAATGTGATGTCGCCGGAGGAAAAGGGGCACTACTTGATGCGCGACGGCGTTCCTGAGCATGTGCTCGTGGCGCAGCAGTTCTCGCGGTCTGATTTGGAGCGTGTCTGCACCTTTGCGACACGCATTCGAATGATTTCCAAGCAGCGCGCGGGACGCGATTTTCTTACATCGCTGCTGAGCGACAAACGCGCCATGTTGTATTTTTCTCAGCCGAGTTCGCGTACGTTTCTGTCATTCTGTGCAGCCTGTGAAATCTTGGGGCTGCGCCTGGGCGAAGTTCGCGACACCGCGACATCGAGCGAGGTGAAAGGGGAGTCGCGGGAAGACTCCGTGCGCACCTTTAGCTCTTATTTCGATCTGATCATCATGCGGACGATGCAAAAAGGCCTTGCCGAGCGTACGGCTTGGGTGCTTTCGCACAGCGATCGCCC
This sequence comes from Kiritimatiellia bacterium, assembly GCA_028822745.1. Lineage (GTDB taxonomy): Bacteria > Verrucomicrobiota > Kiritimatiellia > UBA8416 > JAIOPI01 > JAPKCZ01. The sequence continues at coordinate 483 of JAPKCZ010000563.1, forward strand.
GGTTCCCATTCTGAATGCAGGCTCGGGTGCCGACCAACATCCAACGCAGGCTGTTTTGGATATTTATACGCTATCGCGCAGTTTTGAGCGCCAGGGCGGCATAGACGGCAAGCATGTCGTTTTCTGCGGGGATTTGGCGCGCGGGCGCACGGTTCGCTCGCTCGCGCAGTTATTGCGATCCTATGACGATGTACATCTGAGTTTTGTTGCGCCGGATAAATTTCAAATTGGTGATGATATTATCGCTAATTTGGAGGCGGCTGGCGTGCGCTATGATTTGAGCGACGATTTGGAGGCCTGCCTTCCCAATGCGGATGCGATCTATATGACGCGCATTCAAGACGAATGGGACGAGGTCGCTGGCGAGAGTTCGAAGGTCGATTTTAGCCGTTTTTCAATCAACGTGGAAACATTGTCGCTGCTCAAAGAGACGGCCGTCATCATGCATCCGCTTCCGCGACGTGATGAGATACATCCGGATGTGGATCGTGATCCGCGTGCGGTCTATTGGCGTCAGGTACGCAATGGGATGTGGGTGCGCACGGCGTTGATCGCGCAGATGTTCGGTTGCGAGGACGTCATCAACGCCTATTTTACGAAACATGCTGAAGCATGATGCTGTCGATGCAACAGACGCATTTTCGGTTTCGCGCAGTCCGTGTCGCCTTTCTACTGCTATGCTTTTGCGTTTCGGCTCAGGCCATGAATTGGCCCGCGTCGTGGTCTCGCAGCCCCTCGTCCGATTTTCAAGCGATACGTGACCTCGGACCTGTGTACGCGCGGGATGCAACCCTTGAGACCGCGGTACGTGAGCGTGCGTTGGGCCCGGTTTGGGAACGCCAGTCGCTCACGAATACCATGTCCTTCAGTGCCCTGCGCCCATTTTGGTCACAGACCGAGGATCTCGTGCATGGGCGCGTGTTGAAGGAAATACTGTGGCCGTTGGGCATCGTGCGAGATCGCGCTGGCGATCGGTTCTGGCGCTTTCTGATCGCCTACAGCCATGATTTCGATACCAGCGCCAAATCGCGTTTTCGGACGGTCATCTTTCCCTTTTTCATCACCGGCCGCACGGAGGCGGGCGAGCGCTATACTGGGCTTTTTCCGCTCTGGGGGGATGTTCGCGAGGTCCTCACCTATGACCGCATCCGCTTTGCCCTGTTCCCGCTCTATGCTGAAATGTGGCGTAAGGATCTTCACAGCGTGAATTGGTTGTGGCCCATTTTCTCACGTACCAAAAGCGATAAATTAAACGCGACGCGTGTCTTTCCTTTTTATGGACATGCGACGCATCAGGAGAAGGGCAAGGCGCAGTTTGTCATGTGGCCGATTTGGACCCACTACGCAACAACGCCGGACGGGGAGGGGGCACGCGGCTTCGTGCTCTGGCCGCTCTACGGGAATATCAAACACAAGAATGGCTTTTCCCTTTGGGTGTTTCCGCCATTCTTTAAATATTCGCGCATTGGCGATGAGACGCAAATTCAGGCGCCTTGGCCATTTATTCGATATCGTGATGGGGCCAAGCAGCAATTGTATCTCTGGCCAATCTGGGGTCGCAAGTCGGTTGGTCCTGCAGAAAGCAGCTTTTTTCTGTGGCCGATTGTTCGAAACCAGGACGTGACACGCCATGACACCGTTTTTCGTCGGCGCTATGTGCTGCCATTCTGGTACTATCAGGATGAGAAAGCATTGGCGACATCAGAGCACCTGAGCCGTTACCTTAAAATATGGCCGCTGTTTTCTTACCAGCGTGAGGGACAAACGTCCCGCATGCGTTTGTTGGAACTTTGGCCGCTCAAACACACC
>JAPKCZ010000564.1 GCA_028822745.1 Kiritimatiellia bacterium
TGCTGCCCCACGACCTGCATGAGTGGGCGGCAACGACCTGCCTGGCGGCAGGTAAGCATGTGTTGATGGAAAAGCCCATGGCTCCCGACCTGGAGGCCTGCGACCGAATCCTGGCTACCGCCGAGAACTCCGGTCGCACTTTCATGATCGCCGAGAATGCGCAGTACTGGCCGGAGATCGTACGCGCCGCCGAACTCATCGAGGACGGTGCCATCGGTGACATCATCACGGCACGGGCGGCCTTCGTGGTGCAATTCGACGAATACTGGTTCCCCGACCGCAAAGCCTGGCGTTACGACCGTGAACGCACCGGGGGTGGTATTTGCATCGACGGTGGTTCGCACTGGATTCGCCCCCTGCGAATGTGGCTGGGCGAAATCGACGAGGTCGTAGCCATCACCGGCAATCCACTTACAGCGATGCAGGGCGAGTCTTTGTGTCGCTCCCTGCTTCGTTTCCAGTCCGGCATCGTCGCCTCCTTCGACGCGATGATGATCGATACCATTCTCGCCCCCGAACCATGGTGGCGTGTGACCGGTACAAAAGGCGAGATCCTCATCGACGGTGCTTTCGACGGTGGACTGAGACTGTACGACACCGACCACCCGGACGGCATGCGCGTCATGGAGCCAGCTGGATACCCTCGTTCCTTCGACCCAGAACTAGACGATTTCGCCCGTGTCATCCTCGACGGTGACAAACCCGCCGCACCAGCCAAACACTCCCTCGGTGAGCTACGCACCGCCCTCGCCCTATATCGTTCCGCTGAATCAAGGTCGTGGGAGAAAGTCTGGTAACGTCCGCATACCATCCATCGCGCGTCGTTCATCGGCTCAGGGCCACCAGCATTGTTATGATCGGCCATGAGCTCATTCGCGCAGTTCAGCGAATGGCGGGGCGAGGCGCTTGAACCACCGATGATTTATGAAAAGCCGTCGAGCGCCGCCGCCGTCTTGCAGCCCCCTATAGTATTAGGTATATTTTCGGTATTAGGTGTATTTTCCTTCCTGAGCGGGGCCCATGGACCATGCATGAGCGCCCTTTTTGTTTTCATCTTGAACGCCCCTATGAACATCCTGTCACCCTCGGTCCGGGAGCTTCGGCTGCTGACCCCATCCCTGTGTTGAATCGACGAATGGCTAAGAAGGCTTCTACGAAAAAATTCATCTATCAGTTTGGCACGGCCCACACAGAGGGAGACGCCAGTTATCGAGAACTGCTCGGTGGCAAGGGCTCCAACCTTGCGGAAATGTCCAACCTCAAGCTGCCCGTACCAGCCGGCTTTACGATAAGCACCGAGGTCTGCACGTATTACTACAACCATGGCCAGAAATATCCAACAGCGCTCGCCAATCAGGTACGCGTGGCGCTCACCGCAGTGGAAAAGAAGATGGGCGCCACCTTCGGTGACCCGAAGAACCCGCTGCTGTTGTCGGTTCGCTCCGGCGCCCGCGTGTCCATGCCGGGCATGATGGAGACCGTCCTCAACCTCGGTCTCAACGACGAGATCACGGAGGGTCTGATCGAGAAGACGGGGGACGCCCGATTCGCCTACGATGTCTATCGCCGTTTCATTCAGATGTATGGCGATGTCGTGATGGGGCTGCGTCCTGAGGGAAAAGAGCATGACCCATTCGAGGTCCTGCTGGAAAAGAAAAAGGTCAAGCGTGGCGTCGAGATCGACAATCAACTCACTGCCGATGACCTCAAGGAGTTAGTCGGTGAGTTCAAGGCGGTCATCAAGAAGCGCCTGAAGCGCGAATTCCCAGAGAACCCGGAGGAGCAGTTGTGGGGTGCCGTGGGCGCCGTCTTCGGCTCTTGGCAGGGAGCGCGCGCCATCCGCTACCGTGAACTCGAAGGCATCCCCCACGGCTGGGGAACGGCGGTCAACGTGCAGTCCATGGTCTACGGCAATATGGGCGACGATTGCGCCACCGGTGTCGCCTTTACCCGCGACCCCTCCACTGGCGAAAACAAGCTCTACGGCGAGTTCCTCATCAACGCCCAGGGGGAGGATGTCGTCGCCGGCATTCGCACACCCGAGCCGATGATTGAATTGAAGAAGCTGATGCCCAAGGCCTTCAAGGAATTCGAGGCTGTCTGTGGGCGGCTGGAGAAGCACTATAAGGACATGCAGGATCTCGAGTTCACCATCCAGAACGGCCATCCGTGGATGTTGCAGACTCGTAGTGGTAAGCGCACCGCCGCCGCCGCTGTCAAGATCGCCGTGGACATGACGCGTGAGAGACTCATCGGACAAAAAGAAGCCCTGATGCGGGTCAATCCTTCG
>JAPKCZ010000565.1 GCA_028822745.1 Kiritimatiellia bacterium
TTTTGACGTGTTGTTTTTTTACCATTCACAAACCTTTTCACTATTGCGAATCCCGCAACCCCTTTTGCTTTAATGAGTTACAAAAAACGTGAGAGTCGTGGCATGATCCGTGCATTAACAGTGTGCCGTAATGAAGATCACGACACACATCGCAACGTTCATCGCCGCCGCAACACTGACAGCAAACGCTGGTAACGTGGTTTGCGTCGGCATTAATGAATACGCCCAGCGCACCGACCTCGAGCATGCCGAAAACGATGCTCGTACAGTGGCAGCCATCTTCAAAGCCCAGGGCCACACGGTCACAACGATCTTGGGCGCTGACGCCACTCGTGACGCCATCCGCGCTGCCATCAACGCTGACACGGACATTATCTACTTCGCCGGACACGGTGTCCGCGGAAGCCTGATCGTTGCGGACGGCGAATTTGAGCTCAGCACCTTGGCCAACTCGAACGCCACCCTGTTGATCGACGCCTGCTTCATCGGATCTGGCCTAAAGCTTAAAGGAAGCGTGAAAGTCCTCGCCGCCGCCAAGCGCCGCGCTTTCGAAGCCAACGGACACGGCCTCTTCACCAAGCACCTCATCGACTGGCTCAACAAGGGCGGCGACTTCGTCGCCGACGAAGTTTCTTCCTACGTCGCCGCCAAGGTTCGTAAAGAAACCGGCGGATGGCAGAAGACCGTGCTCGGCTACATCTAATCGTAACCCTAATCGCACCCTCCCCATTATACCCCTGCCTCGTCGGACCCTGCCAACGTCCACTCAGGCAAGTCAGGGATGGTCAAAACGGATGGGGCTTTGTATAAGTTTCGCCGATACCGAACCCCTTACCCACCGAGCCTGCCATGGAATGCCTTGATTGCGGAATGCCAATAGGAAACGACGCGGTGTCGCGCTGCCCTAAATGTGACGCCCCGCTGCGTAATCAGTTTGTCGATGTCCTGCACACGATTGATGTGGCGCACGATGGCGAAAGCTGGGATGTGGCACAGCAGAAAATAGAACGCGGCGTTAATGACGCCAAGCGCCTCAGGCTCAAAGGGCTAAAAGTCATCCACGGATACGGATCAGGGCGCGGTCATACACACATCATCAAAGACCGGGCCGAACACTATCTGAGACGGTTGGCACGCGAACATGGCGGCCGCCTCGTTCGAGACCAGCACAGCCCCGGCGCGCACATCCTCTACTTCCAGACAAAAACCCGCTGATACAGCGCGTCTTCCGACCCGAAAAAGAGTGCCTGGGGCGGGACTCGAACCCGCACGACCTTACGGTCAACGGATTTTAAGTCCGTTGTGTCTGCCATTCCACCACCCAGGCGTATGCTTCGAATCCGAATTGGACGATGAGCGGAGCACAATACCGCGAATCCCAATCGGCCTCAATCCATTTTGACTGCGGATTTCAAAACACTCGCCACCCTAAGCATCGGGGACAGATTTCTTGTGGTTCCGTTACTTTCGGGCGGAGCTTGCTTCGCGGGCCGCATCAAACCTGCAAGGACGCTCAACGAAAAGCAGGTTCCATCGCCTCGATTTCCATGCGAGAGAGTTTTTGTTTTAGCGCGATATCACGCCAGAGGCTGACGGCATCCCTAATGCGCCCGAGCTGATTCTTTGCTTGTGACATATCCAACCGGAATTGCGGGGCAATGGATAATGCCAGGTCAAAGTCCAAGGCGTTATCATCCATAGATATGTTGATTGCTAGTCCGCCTCCATGGGGATTGGGGTTAATGTCATAGGCGGGCGAAAGCGCCCACCCTTGTGGGGTCAGTAGAAAACCATGATTCCGTAAATGATCATCCGTATTAGATATGGCAATACTAAATACGATACGCCGCCACAACTCTGCTAGATCTTCATTGGGTGTGGCTCCTTGCCGAACGATGAATTGTGCCAAATCAAGATAGCTGCATCCGCTGTCATGGCTGTCGCCATCGTTCCTGCCGAGAAGCGTCATTGCCGATGCAAAATGGATACGTCCGCCCGCTCTACGGTCAAAACGCTTTGTCAAAAAAGTACGGCCATGCTTGGAGAACGTCTCGGTTCGGCACTCTGGAACGGTTAGTCCAATGTTTCGAGCAAGCTCATGAGCCACCATTTCCCAAGCCCCCATATTGGAATCATCTGCCCGGCTGGGAAATTTGGCAATCCACAGATTGCCGTCAGCATCGAGCACATTAGCTTTAGGGCGAGCGCCTCCCAACGATGACCCCGGTGCTAACAGCATACTGAGCCATTTTTCGTGTTCACTGCCTGATGGAGACTCTTCCTCGTAGT
>JAPKCZ010000566.1 GCA_028822745.1 Kiritimatiellia bacterium
GCAAGTGTCGACATGATGGCCATGCGGCTCTTCTCGTGAATCACCTTATCCAGTTGCTGGAAAAAATCAGGATTCACTCAGTCTCCCGGGGTTCGGAGGTCAATCTCAGGTATAAACCATATGCCAGGTTATTGACCCCAAAGGCACAACCCATTACCAGGTGGGCCCGGGATTCATTGAGCCAATGAATTTGTCCCGATTCTTGAAAGAAAAGGCATAAACTCCCTAGAATAAGATAGACCCAGCCTAGTAATTTAAGGCCGCGACGCATAAAAAACCCGGCCGAATGCAAAGCCCCTCCATAAAGGATCATCCATAAAGCGGCCAAGCGAATGCTGTCTGGATTTGCGCCGGGTAAATCGCCTAACTCAAGAATCCCCAGTATCAATCCTGCCACCAGCAGTGGCAGTATAGCCTGTGCAACACGCCTTGTGGGCGGAGACCAGAACTTTTCGCCGGATTTTATCGCCTGTCGGTACATGAGCAGCAAAATCACACCGCCCGTGATTGCCGCCACACTCATCCAGTAGCCGGCAAAATAATCTTTCCCTGTCCATCCCACCACCTGAGCCAAGCCGGCCGCGATTATGCCAAGAATTCCAGCCACCACTGCGATTGGCGCCAATGCGCGCCGATACAGGCTGGCCCGTTCCATCAGGGTACGAATGGTATTCAGATTTTCCTCAGCCCAGTTGGCATTCATTCTTCTACTTTGTGTGACAAAGTAGAAGATGCAAGAAATACTTTACTACAGTCACGGGAAAGGAAAATAACCGTCGCCCGCTACTGTTGATAACAGAACCCGGGATAACCCCCATAAAACGGTAATCGATAACCGTGTACTTGCCTATCGGCTCACATTGTCTGATAATGGACGCCTTGTGACAGAAGAAGAGCAATACATCCTTGACGTCAACGACACAGAAATCCGCTGTCACCGGCCGGATGGCACCATGGACTCGATCTCATGGAAAAACCTCTTGCGGGTTGAAATCGTTGTTACAGAAGACACGCCGTTGCCGATCACATTCTTCACGCTGCACGGGCCAAGCGCCACGGTGGTGATCCCTGAAGGGGCAACAAACGCCGATGACCTCAGCGAACGGCTCTTTGAATTGCCCGGGTTTGATGCCGATGTGTTTGTCGATTCAATGTCCGCGCAAACCTCCAATACCTTTACCTGCTGGCAACGCGAGGGGACTATATAGATAGCGTTCCTGCTACCTGTATGGCTGTTCTGCAATAAAATGATTCCGCTCCGCACTTTCATTTTCTTTCTCTTAGCCGCACCTGTTTTCGCACAAGCACAGAAGGCGAATGAGCCTACGCAGGAAGAGGTGGCTAAAGCATTCGCAGAACATACTAGGGTTTCGACGTTGCGACATTCAGCTCTTGATGCAGCGGACAGAGAAAAGGTTCCCCACCTAAAGGAATTTCTAGTCCTCTTTCCTAACGCGATTGTAAGATACTTGTCGTTCGCGGACGCCGATTTTCCCAGCCTGAGTATAACCACAACATTGCATGATCGTTACGAGTTCAACATGCGCATTCCTGTTACGTATTCTGAGGATAATCAGAAAATTCTGGGCTACGGCTCCCCACGCTGTCACCTGCTTGAGATTGAATCGGTCGCTCGCAGAGGCGATGTTTTAGGTGGGACATCGGGTGGCGATCTTCAGAAGCACTTTGGCGATGCAGAGTGGAAAGCTCTCGTTAAATCGAAAGGTGATTTTTCGGTGCTCGGATATGAACTGAACAAAGATGCACATGTGCCGGATTTTGAGCTCGTCACCAAACATTTGAAGAGCCTGGAACGCCAGATTCCTAAACCAGCAGAACAAGACGGTGGTGGTAAGCGCGACAAATGATAACCTTTCGCTACGCTCTGTAACATTGACCCCGCGCTACCACACCTGTTAACGATATGCCTTGGATTGCGTTGCGTCCTAGAGCTTGCCGGCGGGTCGCTGTGATTTCACCAGGGCAGCATGGAAAGCATCCATCTGCTCAAGCATCCCCTTGACCAACGCTTCATTGTCAGCCGCCTTATTTTTCGTTTCTGATATGTCGCTATTTAGGTCGTAGAGCTCGACACCGCCTTTCTTCTTCCCGGTGCGCCGCAGCTTCCACTTGCCCTTGCGGGCTGACTCCAGGCTCCTGCCCCGGTAGTAGTAATACATGTCATGCGGACTCACAGCCCCCTGCTGCCCGGAGATAAGCGGCAAGATATCATGACCGTCAATCACCCGGTCGCCGGGCACTTTGGCCCCGGCCAGCCCGGCAAATGTC
>JAPKCZ010000567.1 GCA_028822745.1 Kiritimatiellia bacterium
ACGATCGCTACAGTGGCGTTCTCCTACAAGGCCTGCCGCCATGGCAGGCATATACATTCAAGATTTTCTATATGCAACACACAGCACCCACCAACACCGTTAAAGCGGGCGACACGCTCGGTATCGCCCAGGACATCGGTTTGCGCTACCCTGACATCACGAATCACATCCATCTCGAAATGTGGCTGGACGATGAAGCCATCGACCCAACCGCCTGGCTTCCACTGGAAAATGCATCATGACAGCCCCAACAAACCACGCCCTACCCTGTGTCTTCTTCGACCGCGACGGCATCGTCAACGAGGCGCCGTCGAACGAGGAATACTATGTGCTGACACCGGATCGCCTGCTCATCATTCCTGATTTTTTGGAATGCCTGAAGATCGTCGCAGCATGCGGCTATGTCAGTGTCATCGTGACCAATCAGAAGTGCGTGCATCTCGAAAAACTAAGCATGGAGGCTCTTGAGGCCATTCACGCAACGCTTCGCAACGCCATCGATTCAGCCGGAGCAGAGCTCCTAGCGATCTATTCGGCTGTGCACGGCGATGGCCACCCCGACAGCAAGCCTGCGCCCGGCATGTTCCTGAGCGCGGCCCGGGACCACAACATCGCGCTGGAACAATCGTGGATGATCGGCGATTCGCCACGTGACATGGACGCGGGTCATGCGGCCGGATGCCCGCGAAACATCCTCGTCAGCAGCACCAAGCAATCGCCACTGGCCAACGATCACCTCACATCCATGAAAGAACTGCCCGACTTCTTACGGGCCAATCTGCCCAAGCATGGCACCACCACCGTCTGACACCGCCCTCACCGGTAACGCTAATCATGATCAACCGCTTGATGATTTTACTCATTCGAAGCTACCAGCTTCTGATAGCCCCTGTGCTGCGAACCATCAACGGCGGTCACGGCACCTGTCGCCACATCCCGAGCTGTTCAAATTACGGCATTGAGGCGATTCGCACCCTGGGTCCCTTGCGTGGCGGATGGTTAACCTTACGTCGCGTTCTGCGCTGTCATCCATGGGGAACGCACGGCTTTGATCCCGTGCCACTGCCAAAAGACGCCTCGACCGCAAGTTCGGATAGTCCTAAAACACCTTCTGGCTCCTAAAAGACCACCATTTTGACTGGTTTTGCTTTGACATTGCACACTGCTTAAGGCAATTATGGTCGCTTGATTTATTTGAAATGGGTGAATTGCGCCTTTGTTGATTCCCGGCAATACGGCCGAAACCGCGCGCAACGCATCACACTGGAGAGCATCATGTCACGAGAAAGCGTCAAATTGGTTTCATCCGCCGGAACAGGTCACACCTACATTACGACGAAGAACAACAAGCTCAGCAAAGAAAAGCTGGAGATGAAAAAGTACGACCCGAAAGTGCGCAAGCACGTGGTCTACCGCGAATCCAAAATGAAGTAAGCATCCATCGTGCTGCGTGCGACGTTCGGGGTTCCCGCGGAGCGGGATTAACTTCTGCTCCTAATCGTAATCCTCTTCCCTCGGCCGTTCTCTCTGTGACCCTTCCCGCTGAGCGAGATTAGCCCTTCCTATCCAGCCTCACCTACGCCGCAGGCGAACCTCCTCGACCCAGCAGTACAGGACGGGCACCACGAATAGGGTGATGAGAACGACCAGCATACCGCCGAAGGATGGAATCGCCATCGGCACCATGACATCGCTCCCGCGACCCGTCGACGTCAGCACCGGCAGCAGGGCCAGGATGGTTGTTGCGGACGTCATCAAGCAAGGTCGAACGCGACGTTTTCCGGCGATCAGAACAGCCTCACGCACGGCTTCAATACTCGTCGGCTTTTTCTCTCGCATGACCTGCGCAATGTAGGTGGAGATGATGACACCATCATCCGAGGCGATTCCGAAAAGCGCTAAAAAACCAACCCAGACGGCCACACTCATATTGATGGTGTGAACCTGAAACAGCGTGCGCATGGAAACACCGAACACGTTGAAATCAAGAAACCAGGGTTGTGCATAAAACCAGAGCAGTAGAAACCCGCCGCACCACGCCACGAATATGCCGCAAAACACCAGCAGAGTCGTCGAAACCGAGCGAAACTGTAGGTAGATGATAATGAATATAAGGAACAACGCGACAGGCAGAATTAAGGTCAGCGTCTTCGAGGCCCGAAGCTGGTTTTCGTAGTTGCCTGCAAAGGTGTAGCTTACCCCTCTCGGGATGACAAGCTCGCCACTGTCGACCTTTTCCTTCAGGTACGCTTGATAGCTCGGGCTCCCCGGAGGGGCCTTTTTCC
>JAPKCZ010000568.1 GCA_028822745.1 Kiritimatiellia bacterium
CCGATCCATGCTTGAGCAATCCGGCGGACAACTCGACCTTACCTTTACCGCAAATGGTACGCCCATATACCGCGTCTGTATTCCAATGGCCACAGCGCCTGCCGGACCAGAAGACACCAACAGGCTCGCAGCCGAGCTTGGCCCTTATCTGGCGAACTGGAAGGTATTGCTTGCCGTACAACCCCGATCGTCAAAATTGATCGAGATGAGTATGCGAGAAATGAAGATCGTCATTGATCGCGTTGAATCACTTCCTGCCTTGTTGTCAAAGGTCGAAGGCAGTCAGTCAATGGATGCTATTGTTGTGGAAAAGGCGTTAGTGAACGAAGAAACAAATGGCATCATTAAGGCCATTATCAAATTGTGTCCTAAGTCGGCTGTCGTGGTCATCTCACCGAAGCCAGAACAGGAAGATGCTACACTTCGTCAGGATGCCGCGCTCCTTCCGGCGAATGCCGCACCCGCCAAAGTTATGTTGACCTTGGTTGAAGCCAAGGCACTCGCGGTTCGACGTAAGCAAACCGTGGACGCTTAAACGCCAGTCGTACGATATCGGCGCAGCCAACCTCAGACGCAATCCAAAAGAACATTGTCGATCAGTCGCGTAGTACCGATGCGAACGGCGACAGCGGCCAGCGTTTTTGCACAGATCGTCTTCGCCGCTTCCAATGTCGCGTAGTCCACAATTTCAGCATACTCCACGGATATGCTGGATGCGTCCTGCAGACCGTTTAAGAGTTCTCGTTGCAACACCGCTGTATCGCGTTCTCCAGCTTCAAAGTGCCCACGCACGTGCTCAAGGCTTTGAGAAAGACACAGCGATTGCTTCCGTTCATCGTCCGAAAGATAAACATTGCGTGAACTCATCGCAAGGCCATCAGGCTCCCGTACGATGGGCTCAACGACAATCTCAATGCCGTAGCAAAGATCCTTCACAAGCGCTTGAATAAGACGAACCTGCTGGGCGTCTTTCTGACCGAAAACAGCAACATCGGGTTCAACGATATTGAATAGCGTCGATACAATGGACAGCACGCCAGAAAAGTGGCCTGGACGAGACGCGCCACACAGCCCTCTGGACAATTGCGACTCGGCCAGCGAGAGGGTACGGCTAGGCGCCGTAATCATCGCTTTCTCGGGATGAAAAAGGAGGTCCACGCCCAACGATTCACAGTACGCAGCGTCGCAAGCAAACGGACGTGGGTAGCGCTCAAAGTCCTCGCCATCTCCAAATTGATCAGGGTTCACAAATACGCTCACCACGACGAAGTCGGCCTTGGCACGTGCCGTGTCAATGAGCGCGCCGTGTCCAGCGTGAAGGGCACCCATTGTGGGAACAAAGGCGACGATGGCGCCGCCAGCACGCGCCAATCGAACACGTTTACGCGTCGCGTCTATATCCGAAATGGATTGGATGGGAAGGCCTCCTGAAATCGGTTAACAAAATGTTGATTGCGGCGACGCATAGGCGCTAATCGTATCGTTTGACGTTCTAGAAGGACGGACAACGCGCGGTGACCTTATGCACTCAGGCGCTTCTGAACAATACCCACAAGCTCGAGCGGCTTGACGGGCTTAAGCATCAAATGGTGCGGCGAACCTTCGGCAATAAGCGCTCTGACGCTGTCTGGTGGCGAGTAGCCCGTACAAAAAACGACGGGCGGCATGACTTCGCTTTCTCGCGTGCACGCGTCCTGAATTTGTATGAAAGCGGTCAGCCCATCCATGACAGGCATGTGTAGATCCATGATAAGCAGGGAGTGATGCACTAAACGGAAACGCTCGACAGCTTCCGCACCGTTGGCGACGAGCTCGACCTGAACGCCGGGAAGGTATGTGGAAAGGATCGTCCTAAACAGTTCGCGAATACCCTCTTCGTCGTCGACAATGAGGACCGGTCCGGTCACGCTGACATTTACCTTCGCCATGCCACTCATGTATATGCGACATCCTTCAAACGAAAATACGATTGCTGTGGAAACGGCTTTGTCGGGTGCAATCCCACCCGCGATCTAAAATACTACCCATGCGCTCGGAGCGCAAAGGGAAAAGAATACCTTAAGGCATTTTACGCCCAATGCATTTCCATTGCCGCGCGTACGCGCCGGTTCTAAGCCCAGTGCGAAGCTTGGGGCAACGAGGAAACTACATGGACTTGGTCTTCTTGAGACCCAGTCCGCGGTCTCCCTCTTTCCACTCACCGCGTTCTTTGAGAATGTCAACGCGCTCGAATCGCTTCAAAACGTTCCGCTTGAGGCGGATCGTACTTGCGGATTTAAG
>JAPKCZ010000035.1 GCA_028822745.1 Kiritimatiellia bacterium
CTGTGTGGCTTCGCTAACTTTTCGTCCATCGGCATTCAGATCGGTGGCATCAGTGCGATTGCACCGGCACAACGAAAAACATTGTCCGAACTTGGGTTCTGGGCACTCATCGGCGGTACCGTGGCCTGTCTCATGACCGCATGCATTGCAGGGATGATCGTTTAAACCCAACTGCAGTAGATCGCAAAGGGTACAGAGGGCAGCCTTGTTCCTCTGAAATACCACGCGAAACGCGTGGCTTTGCTTCCTAACGCCTCCGGCGTCACAAGTTTGCGAGCTTATGTGAAATTCTTGAAGGCAATCGGATCCGTTCTGCAGCTGCTTAAACGACGACCGTTCAGACTTGTCTAGGTCGGGCGAAGAAGACTCAGTCAACCGAAAGCAGGAAAAAGCCGAGACTCAGCACGTAGCCAGTCAAACCCAACACGAGAAAGACGGCTGCAACGTGATAAATGCGTGTCCGCTCATTGCGACGCTTAATCAGTGCAACGACGGTCTGCTTTATGTCGCTTTCGCGCGAGCCGGTGATCCAGTTGACGCGCAGCGGCCCGTACATAAGCACGATAGCCGAAACCAATACGCTCAAAACGCCGCCAAAGACACATAAGCGAGCGGCCTGGCTGGATCGGGCAATCATGTGTCCCGAAAAACCGGTAACCGTCAGGCAGATCGTGATGAGCCCCAGCAGCATCTGCGATCGAATCTGTAGCACCTCGAGTCCATGGCGAATCTGTTCGAAAACCTCTACGTACTCCGGTCTTCCATGCAGTTCTAGCAGGAATTCAAGCTCTTCATCTTCGTTAAGCTTCTTCATGGTGGATTAGGGCGCCCTGTCTAAGTTAGCCACGAACTGAAAACTAGTGCGCGTCGCTGTCCTCTGTAATACGTGACTGACCGGCGCGGTGCCCCATGTGGTAGACCTCACGTTCGCGGGCAAGTTGCATCTGATGTTCACGTTCACGGGCGCGCTGTCGACGGTCTTCATCAATCGAGTCCGCACAATAGGGACAACGTACGCCTTGTTCGTACACAGGAGAATCGCATTCTTCCTGGCGTAGCGGATGGCGGCAGGCATGGCAGATGGTGTAATTTCCGTGATCGAGTTTGTGGTCAACCGTCACGCGCTGATCAAAAACAAAGCACTCGCCCTCCCATTCGCTATCGTCTGGCGAAACCGTTTCGAGGTACTTCAGGATACCACCTTCCAAGTGATAGACTTCTTTGAAACCTTTCTGGAGCATGTAGGACGTGGCCTTCTCGCAGCGAATTCCGCCTGTGCAGAACATGGCGACCTTGGGGTGGGCTTCAGGATCCAGCTGCTCTGAGACGAACTTAGGGAAATCCCGAAAGGAATCCGTCAGTGGGCTCATTGCCCCCTTGAATGTCCCTACATCAACCTCGTATTGGTTGCGTGTATCAATGACCAGCACGTCGGGTTTATTAATTAACGCGTTCCACTCCTCGGGCTTCACGTAGGTGCCGACTTCTTGCGTCGGATCCACGCTCGCAACGCCCAAGGACACAATTTCGCGCTTAAGCCGAACTTTCATGCGATTAAACGTTTCGCACGTTGCAGCGGCCGATTTTGGCTCAATGTCGGCGAAGCGTGGGTCGGCTTTCAGGAATTTCCACATGGCATCCAGTCCATCCTGCGGACCGCCGACAGTTCCGTTTATGCCCTCTTCGGCCAACAGGATCGAGCCGACCAAGGATGCTTGCTCACAACAGGCCTGTAGCGGATCCTTGAGGTCTTTGAAATCCGCGAGATGAACGAACTTATAGAAAGAATTGACGATATGTTGCATAATGGTCTGGAAGCTTAGCAGATTTTCGAAGAAACTTGCCAGCTTTGGATTTGTCTTCGTAAACTCTCAAGCTTTATAACTGACGACAGTCGGACAGTGAAGCAGTTGCAGCCTATTTAGTGGATATCGACCCGATGAACGACGTAACAACATTTAGCCTTGAGCAGCCCATACCCGTTTTCCCCTTAAACGGAAGCGTTTTGCTGCCTTATTCCTCGGTTCCCATTCATATTTTCGAGCCACGCTACCGAAGCATGGTCGAGGATGCGCTCGATGCCGTCGGTCTGCTGGCGCTGGGCTCCTTTCTCGAGACGGATCTCACCGAAGATCAATATTTGTATGATACGCCTCCTCTGCATGAGCGTGTCGGGCTTGGTTTTGTCGAACAATATCGAAAGCTGGATGATGGCCGCTTCGTCATCGTGCTGCGCGGTCTTGTGCGTGCGGTGGTTCGCGAGGAAGTCGAATCACCACTCTATCGCAGCGCCTACCTGAACCCGGCAACCAGTATTCTGGGCGATGACGCGCAAATGGCGTCCTTGCGAGAACGTTTCAAAACCCTGCTTAAGGACAGTAAACTGATCAAGGAGGACGCGCTCGATGACGTTCTCGAAAAGGTAGAGAAGGACCCACTAGATCGTTTTGTGGATGAATTGGCTGGCTGGACGATTAGTGATGCTGAAACACTCGACATGCTTTTGGGCGAAGACCGCGTTGCTGTTCGAGCCGAGCACCTGATCGATCATCTCGAGACGGCCAAGTCCGTTGGATTGGGCTGAAAGGCTCGCTTCGATAGAATATGTCGCCTTTTACCCCAATACGCTTGATCATATCTTCGTGCTAAGGCAAATTGTCGCTTATGAAATTGGTTTTTCTTGGTCCCCCGGGTGCTGGTAAAGGCACCGTCGCACAAGTCGTGGAAAAAGACTTCGGGATTATGCAAATCTCAACAGGCGAGCTTTTGCGTGCAGCCATTCAGTGCGAAACCGAACTTGGCATTCACGCGAAATATTACATGGATGACGGCAATCTTGTGCCGGACGACCTTGTCATGGCCTTGCTGAAGCAGCATATCGATACCTCCGAATGCAAGTCTGGCTATATTTTGGATGGTTTTCCAAGGACGATACCTCAGGCCGAAGCTTTGATTGATGCAGAAATTCAGATCGACCGTGTTGTGAATTTTTCGATGACGGACGCTCTAATTATTCATCGTTTATCCGGGCGTCGTATTCATCGCGAAACGGGGCGCGTTTACAATCTTAATCCGGATGGTCATCCGCATCCACCCGCGGACCTCGAAGACAACATGTTGGTCTTGCGTAAAGACGACCGACCTGATGCTATTCAGACGCGACTCAAGGTGTACCACGAACAGACCGAGCCGCTCGTTGGGTTTTACCAGAAACGCAACCTGTTATTGCAACTCGATGGCGCTAAGCCGTCGGATGTGCTTTGCGAGGAAATTAGAGTAGCGCTTGGCCACTAGGCTTTTTGTCGATCAAGTATTGTTCCAGAGACGCGCGAACGACCGTCGTCATCGGTAAATCTGGAGTCAGATCGACATCCACGCCCAAGCGTTGCTCCAGCGGCGCAAGGATCTGCGTCAGAACAGGGCGTGAAACACGCATGGCGTACGGGACCGCACCCGCTTCCTCGAACACGTCCAATGCTGCACCCGGAATCTGGCCAAGGACACCTTCCAACCCTTCGCTGCTATTGAGCATGGTCGACCCCATGACCTGGCCAGTATTGGCATCCGTTATCAGGAGAACATACGCGCATTTCGGACGCTTCGCCCGCCCACCAATCGGTGATTTCGATATAAAATAATCGATCTCGACACAGCGATCACTCAGTGGCATCGCCACGATGGCTTCTAGGCGCCCCTTTTCGACTTCAAAGTAGGTGAGCATGCGTTCGGGTGTTGGCGTATCGAAATACGCATCTTGCCACTCGCCTGTCGATGCATCACCTTGGTGGACACGGACGAACATGGAGTCGTCCGGACGCGGGCGCACAAGTTCGGGCGTGTCTTCGGCTCGCATAAAGACCCCGATGCTCTGTTCCAGGCAGGTGATCATATGATCGGCCTCCCATGAGTTCACCAGTTTCCATGGAAAGAATCCAGGGCGGAAAGCTTGAAAGCGCGGCCACGCGTGGCGGCCGCGATAGGACAAACCGAGATTCTTAATACAGGCGTAGTCTGAAGCCGAGAGTTGATCGCGGTCTTCGAAGGACAGCATCAATTGCGATGTTTCGAAGATGAATTCGGGGATGACCGACTCATCCACGTCCTGCATGAGTCGGAATCGTTCGAGGTCCCCCCACCCCTTGTAAATCGTCACGGCGTGATGCATGCCTTCGCTGCCCATGACGCTGACAAAGCCTAGCTCTTCAGCAAGGTCGTCTTTGATGCCAAAAATATGGTTTTCGTCCATCCATTCCCATGGGGATAGACGCTTTACCTGATCACTCAGAGCAAACAACCGCATCCACTGTTTTTTGGATATGGGCTTATCAAACTTCATGCCAATATTTTACCGTTCTGAGACCCCATTGGCAACGACAAGGATGGAAAATGAAATGACGTCACGATCCTCACGTAGGCCGAAGCCAAAGCATACATTAACCACCCGCTACGCTCATACGCGTCAACTTAAGGAATCGCCGCGAGCGTCAAAATCCTAAAAGGCCTACACATACCAGCCTAGGGCAACGCCCTCGTTATACCTCACATCTTTTGGGGTCTTGATTTGGAGCGCGGTGGCAGAGGCGAGGAACGAGCCGGCGACACCGCTTTTACAGCGCCCGAGTGGCACGACCACCTCTCTGTTCACGTTTCGCGTTGTGGAAGCACATGTTCGTTCAACACAGCCCCTGAAGAAAAGCGGTGTCGCCGGGTTCGTTCCTCACCCTCTGCCACAGCACTCCACATTTCCCGTCAAAGATAGCGCGTTTTCAGCGTTATGCGTGGCCCCATGGCGTTAAGTTGACGCGAATGCGTTACGCCGGAGACACGGGCGCACAGAGACGTGAAGAGAAAGAAAGAAGTAGTTCGCGACAATCAGCCGCCGGGTTCCCCTTCGCCTGATTCTCCTGAAATCCTTTCTTCAGCAGGTTGGAACTTTTGCAACGCACGTGTTGACCAAATTTGTTCGAAAGGTCATGCTGCAATTCGTTTGTGAAATTCATAATAGGGCAAAACTCTTCTATGCAATATCGTCGATTTGGACAAACAGAACTACAAATGCCTGTTCTCAGCTGCGGCGGGATGCGCTACCAGCAATCGTGGGAGGATCTCGACCCCTCGGAAATTGATCCCAAGGGACAGGCCAATTTAGAGCAAACAATTCACACGGCGGTCGCGCATGGTATCAATCATATCGAAACGGCCCGTGGTTACGGAACCAGTGAGTATCAGCTGGGGCACGTACTGCCCTCGTTGCAGCGCGATAAAATGATTGTTCAGACCAAGATCGGACCACATGACTCCGAAAAGGAATTTTTGGACGTTTTTGAAAAATCACTTTCGTTACTCAAACTCGATTACGTCGATCTGCTTTCTGTGCACGGAATCAATAATGATGAGCTTTTGACGCAGACCCTAACCAAGGGAACGCTGGACGCTTGCCGCACATTGCAAAAACAAGGTCGGGCGCGTCACATTGGGTTTTCCACACATGCCCCGACACCAGACCTGCTGGTTGAAGCCATAGAGACGGGCGAGTTCGCTTACATCAATCTGCATTGGTACTATTTCGATCAGCGCAACTGGTCTGCCATCGAAGCGGCGACGAAACAGGACATGGGCGTGTTCATTATTAGCCCATCCGACAAAGGCGGCAAACTCTACGAGCCGCCCGATAAGCTCACTGAACTGTGCCGACCGCTGACACCCATGGGATTCAATGACCTATTCTGTCTGTCGCACCCGCAGGTTCACACCTTAAGCCTTGGCGCGTCGCGTCCCAGCGATTTTGATGCGCATATGGCCATTATCAAGAAGCTTGATAATCCTACGGCCCAGCTTACGCCGATTCAGGAACGCTTGGCGTCTGCGCTGCGAGTGGCGCTTGGCGCGGATTGGGCTGACAATTGGTATCGCAAACTGCCGAGCATGGTCAATGCCCCCGAACAGCTGCCCGTTTATCACATTCTGCGGATGTACACGATGATCAAGGCATACGACATGCTGGACTTCGGAAAAATGCGCTACAATCTCCTAGGAAGCGCAGATCACTGGTTCCCTGGTGTGAAAGCGAGCAGCTTCGATGAGAAACAGTTGCTCGACGGTTTGGGTGACTATCCGTTCGCGGACCGCGTGCCGGATATTCTGCGCGAGACGCATGCCTTGCTAAATGAAGCCGACCTGAAGCGCGCCAGCGAATCCTGACGCACTTCAGTGCATGGCTACCGTAGAAGCCTTGCCGTTAAGCTTGCGGCGTGCCCTTTAGGTAAGAAAAGCGCTTCGAGAAATCCTCGACGGACATTTTCGCCGCTTCGGCTAGAGGCCCGTACGTTACTTCGTCTTCAAAGTCTTCTGGCTCAAGGCGTATCATGTACTTGCGTGCAACCTCATAGGATTCACCGTGCACATCGACGAGACGGACACGCGTACGATGCGTTTCAGGATCTTGAATTTCGTGAAAACGAATCGGCTTCAAAACGCCACCTTGAATCGTGATCATTGCTGCCGTACCGCCCTGCAGAAGGAATTTCACTGCGCCATAACCGAGATCGCGCGTGTATTCAGCATCAAAAGGGTTCGGGTCGGCACAACGCAGTTCATAACCGAGGTCTTTGCTGACGATCGTCATGTCAATACCGCGTTCCGCAAGAGACTTGCGAACAACATTCTTACACACTTCGCCGAGATCGACTTCGGAGAGCCGTACGTGGCCGTGCTCATCCAATTCGACTTCGCCGATTTCCTTGAGCGCGTCTTCGGTCAAACGCGATGCAACGCCCTCGGCAATAACCGCCACACCGAAATCGTTTCCATTGGCGATACGCTTGATGATGGATCCTTCGAGAATGTCACAGACTTCGCGGATGGAAACGTCGCGTGAACCGAATTCTTCAGGGATAATCGTGACTGTGGCACCAGCCGACTTACCAATACCTAGAGCCAAATGACCCGCGGTACGACCCATGGCGACAACGAAATACCAACGCCCTGTCGTGCGCGCATCTTCGCTCATGTTTTTGATGATGTGATGACCTTCCTGACGCGCCGTTTCGTAGCCAAACGTCGGAATGCTTGGTGGCAGGGGTAAATCGTTGTCAATCGTTTTGGGCACATGCGCTGTGGCAACCTGACCAGCGGCCTTGTCATTGACTTGTGATGACGTGTAGGCGGTGTCATCGCCACCAATCGTAATCAGATGTCCAATGTTCAACGCTTGGAGACTACTGATGACATTGTTCATCATCTCTTCGGATTTGGTCGGATTGGTGCGGGCCGTGCGCAGAATGGAACCGCCACGAATATGAACACGCGAGACGTCTTCGATGGTCAGATTGACGACGTGACTTGTGTCGCCTTGCGCCAACCACTTGAAACCATCCATGATGCCAACGACTTCGTAGCCGTTATTGATGGCCTCGATCGTTGCAGCGCTGATGACACCGTTGAGCCCCGGAGCTGGGCCGCCGCCAACGACGATGCCGAATTTGGGTTTGTCTGAATTAGCCATCTGTCGTACCTACCGTATTTGTAAAGGTTTTTACCTGTGTCGAGGGTTTCGCCCTCTCACGTGAGCCGCAGAGAATAGAGTCTGACCCACCCAAAAGTCAAGCAGGCGCACGAATAGATGCCGTTTATGGGCACTCTGCGTTCCTGTGCATTGACTCGAATCTTAATCCTAATCCTGCTCGTAATCCTAATCAATTAACGTGAGGTTGCCCGCTTTCGGTGGACATGACGTAGTCTTAGTGGCAGCCCATTGAGGCGCGAGGAGAAAACCGAAAATCAGGACGAGACCCAACGGACTGCGTGTTACAGGAAAACGATTTGTATAAGATCAATTCACGTCATTATGTGATATGTATGGTTACGTTTTACCACTTTTTGAAAGCGAAAATCAACGCGAGCCGATATGAAAGCTGTAGCCTACAGAAGACCCGGTCCGGTCGACCGTGACGATGCGTTGCAGGACATCACGCTTGATACGCCCAAGGCCGAAGGCCGTGACCTGCTCGTCAAAATTTCTGCGGTCTCGGTAAATCCGGTGGACACCAAGTTACGCCGTGCCGTTGGGCCGGAAGGAATGGACTGGAAGGTCCTTGGTTTCGACGCGTCAGGCGTCGTTGAGGCGGTGGGTCCAGACGCAATGAACTTCAAGCCCGGCGACGCCGTCTTTTATGCCGGTTCCCTAACGCGGCCCGGCACCAATAGTGAATTCCATCTTGTGGATGAACGTATTGTTGGGCGCAAGCCATCCAATGTGAGTGACGCCGAGGCCGCTGCGCTTCCCCTTACTGCGATTACGGCCTGGGAGATGTTGTTTGATCGTTTGGATGTCAAGCGCCCAACTCCGCAGGGCGCTGACATAATTCTGGTTATTGGTGGTGCGGGCGGCGTGGGGTCTATAACCATTCAGCTTTTGCGTGCCCTGACTGATATGACCGTGATCGCCACGGCATCGCGTCCGGAAACGCAAGAATGGGTACGCGAATGCGGGGCTCAACACGTGATTGATCACCGCCAAGCCCTCGCGCCGCAAGTCGAGGCTCTAGGACTCGGTGCCCCGGGCTTTGTGTTCTCGACGACGCAGACGCAGCTTCACATGGCCGACATTGTCAAGTTGATCGCGCCTCAGGGCCGGTTCGGTCTCATCGATGACCCCGACACACTGAATGTCATGCCGCTAAAGCGTAAGGCCATCTCCCTGCACTGGGAGCTCATGTTCACACGATCACTATTCGGCACGCCCGATGTTGAGGAACAAGGCAAGCTCTTGAACGAAGTGGCTAACCTGGTTGAAGCAGGGCGCATTCGCTCAACGGCCACCGCCGTCGCCGGAAGAATCGATGCCAAAACACTACGTGCGGTCCACGCTCAGATTGAAAGCGGCACATCCCGCGGCAAGATCGTACTCGAAGGCTTCTAGCGCTTCGGATGCCCCCGCCGTCCGCCCATCTCTGCCAGCCGCGAACCGTGCGTTCCACGTTGCACTTCACATGACCAGGATCGCGCAGAAAACTGACTTGACTAGGTCATCTGACCTAGTATGCTTGTGACATGAAAACGATGATCATTTCTGAATTCAAGGCGCAGTGTATCGCGGTGATGAAAGAAGCCCAACGCACGCGTGAACCTGTACTGGTAACGCGGCGAGGGCATCCGATTGCTCGCATTGAACCGGTCTATGACAATCCACCGCCCCGCAAATTTGGAACATTGAAGGGGCGGATGCGTATCAAGGGCGACATTGTGCACGCTGATTTTGGCGATGAGTGGGAGGCTGAGCTCTGAGTTTGCTTCTCGACACACATGTGTGGGTGTGGTCTCAGGTAGCACCCGAGCGGATCGGCACTAAGGCTATGCGCGTTCTCAGCACGACCGACCAGCAACTTCATGTGTCGACGATTTCGTCTCTTGAAATTGCGCGATTGATCCATGTGGGGCTTCTGGATTTGGACGGCACGCTAAACAAGTGGGTCAAAGATTCGTTAGAGGCCCTACAGTGTGGCACGGTGGAGATGTCCCACGCCGTTGCCTACGGCGCATATCAACTGCCGAGCGGTTTCCATAAGGATCCGGCAGACCGTATCCTCGTTGCGACGGCCCGTGAACATCAACTGACGCTGGTTACCGCCGATGAACGCATCCTGGCGTACAAGGCCGTGAAGACCATAGATGCCCGAAAGTAACCTTACGTAAGGTGCCCGCAGCACAACGAGGTTGAACCTTCCCGTCTTGAATCAACACCTCTTCAGTGACCGTTAATCTTAAGGGATCCTCAAGTCTGCTGCGCGCTCCGCGCGAATCCAAAGCTCAGACTCCGTCGGAGCACTCCAAATAAGAGCGGGTCCTATGTGGCGTGCGGAGACGGAGTCACCGCTTTTCTGCAGCGCGGAGCGCGTCTTCATGGGTTCCTTCCGCTCCCTGGAGTACGACACTCCCTGGAGCCTTTTCGCGTTGGATATGCACTTAGTCTAGAGCAGGTCGAACGAGAAGATGTGGGCCTGGCCCCCACCCCATGCCGCGCCGCGTGTCCGGCGGGATATCAAGCACCAACAACGCAACCTTCTACAGGATTATCGGCCAGTAGTTTTCCCCAGGGCTATGCCGTTGGATGACACCCCCTCTCCCACCCGAGGCTACACCGGGAAGGCGATGTCGACTTCACCACTCAGCGCAGTAGTCTACCCGATACCGCAACCGTCCTGTTTTGAGGGATACTTACACTTTTACTATGTCCGGCCATTTGGTACACTGTGCGTTCCAGCACTCCGTACAGTACCCAGAAAAGGACCGGTCATCATGAAATACGTATCCAAGGCCTCTGTTTTCGCAGTACTCATCACAGGCTGTATGCTTGCCGTATCCTTCCCCGCCGTCGCACAGAATGTGGAATTCGCTTGGGCAGCAGGTATGGGTGGGACCACCTACTACCCAGATGCCTCTGGCTTAGGCATCGCCGTGGACGCCTCGGGCAATGTATATGCCACGGGGGGGTTTCGAGGCATCGTAGACTTTGACCCGGGTCCGGGCACCTTCAACCTCACCTCTTCCGGTGGCTTCGACATCTTCGTTCAGAAGCTGGATGCCTCGGGCAACTTCCTGTGGGCGAAGGGGATGGGTGGCTTCGCGAATAGTGACTATGGCACCGCCATCGCCGTGGACGCCTCGGGCAATGTATACACCACAGGGCGGTTCTACGGTGCCGCAGACTTCAACCCGG
>JAPKCZ010000569.1 GCA_028822745.1 Kiritimatiellia bacterium
CTCCGATGGCTCCACGCGTAGTGAAACTGCCACCCGCGAAAGGAGAGCGAAAGAACCCCATAGACCGTCTTCTTCAACCCTATTTCGCCAAGCAAAAAGGAAAGCAGCCTAAACCAGTGGACGACCGCACCTTACTTCGTCGCACCTACTTGGATCTGATCGGTCTACTCCCCACTCCCGCACAGTACTCGGCCTTCGCCGAGGACAAGGATCCGGGTAAATACAATAAACTCGCTGACGCCCTGCTGGCGAACGACGAGCACTATATGCAGCATTGGCTCTCGTTTTGGAACGATGCCTTTCGGAACAGCTACACTCGGCAGTATCACGGTGGAAACAAGTACCGTTTGACCAATTGGTTGAAGGCGTCGCTCAAGGCTAACAAACCTTACGACCAACTCGCTCGGGAAGTGTTGAGTCCGACAGCCGGAGACCAAGCAGCCTTTATCGACGGCATCAAGTGGCGGGGGACGGTGAATTCCTCTCAAGTCGTCGAGATGCAGGCTGCCCAAAACGTGACTCAGGTTTTTCTAGGTCTCAACCTCAAGTGCGCTTCCTGCCATGATAGTTTTATCAACCACTGGACTCTGGATCAATCGTATGCCTTTGCCACCGTCTTCGCAAATGCCCCGATGGAGAAGCATCGCTGCGACAAGCCGACCGGACAGAAGGTTTCCGCGAGCTTCATCTATCCCGAGCTGGGGGAAATTGATCCGAAAGCCTCGCGTAACGTTCGTCTCAAACAGTTGGCCGACCTCATGACGAAGAAGGAAAATGGCCGGTTTTCACGGGTCATCGTGAATCGGTTGTGGGCATCATTCTTCGGCAGAGGTCTTGTCGAACCCGTAGACGAAATGGATAACTCGCCGTGGTCGGCAGACCTCCTCGACTGGCTGGCTCATGACTTTGCCTCCAATGGGCACGACCTCAAGCGGACCATGCGAATGCTCGTTACTTCTCAAGCTTATCGATTGCCCGCGATCGAACCTGTACCCAACCAGAAACCAGACAAGTTCATCTTTCAGGGTCCCCTCACACGGCGTCTACGGGCCGAACAATTTTTGGACGGACTGGCGCAACTCGGTGAAGCGGCTGCGCCACCGGCCAAACGCCCGGCTTTCCAACGGCATGGCCTGAAAAACCTCGATCGTCTCATGCGCATCCTCGGGCGCCCCAAACGCGATCAAGTCGCTACCTCTCGCGACGATCGCCCCACTACCCTGCAAGCCCTCGAACTGAGCAATGGCGACATCATGCACAAGGCCGTACAGAACGTCGGCAACCGTTGGGCCGCCGGCAAGCGAGCGCCCGACAAGTTGATCGATGACCTCTTCAGCAACGCCTTCCTGCGCACACCTGATGTGGAAGAAACAATCGCCGCGAAGGCACTATTGGGTGAAACGCCGAGTGCTGCAAACGTGTCTGACCTCGTATGGGCTCTAGTCCTGCAACCCGAATTTCAACTTATTTATTGATATGCAACATCGACGCGAATTCCTAAAGACAGCTTCCACCGCCACCTTGGCAGCCCTAGCCGCAGGCTCACCCGAGCAAGCCATCGGTTCCACTCCCCGTGCCGAATGGCCCAAGGCTAAGGCGGACTCGATAATTATTCTCTGGATGGGAGGCGGGATGGCCGCCCCCGATACTTTCGACCCAAAACGTTATGTCCCGTTCGAGGTGGGTGTGCCGCTGGAAAAGATAATCAGCACCTTTCCCGCCATCGATACCAACGTGGACGGAATAAAAATCACTGAGGGATTGGAGAATATCGCCCAGGTGATGGATCGCGGAACTTTAATCCGCTCCCACAAGGTAGCCGATTTGGGACACATACTGCACAGCCGTCACCAATACCATTGGCACACGGGGTACGAGCCACCTATCACAGTCGCCGCGCCCCACATCGGATCGTGGGTAGCCAAAAGCCTGGGTCCTCGAAATCCGGCTATCCCCCCCTTCATCGACGTCGGGCAGGTAATGAACGCAGGCGGCGAGACGGAAGCCCTGAAAGCCTTCCACACCGCCGGATTCCTAGGCAGCGAGCACGGTCCGTTCATGATTCCCAATCCAGATCTGGCAGCCAAGGCAGTCGAACCTCCCCCGGGGATGGACGTTTCGCGTTTCTCCAATCGTTACAAGGCTTTCGAAAAACTGGCAAAGGCTTCGCCCGTATTGAAGCACGGTTCCTCCTATCAACGAGAATCCCTCCTGCGCTCAATGGACAGCGCCCATCGCATTCTCGGCGACAAAAATGCCGCTCAAGCATTCGACGTA
>JAPKCZ010000570.1 GCA_028822745.1 Kiritimatiellia bacterium
CAACCGGAGTTGTGTTGGATGAAGAGACTAATAATTTTTGCGCCCCTTATTCTCCTGACGATCGGACTGGCAGGTTGTGTACACCCTGCGAAGACGCTCAAGAATCTGGATTTAGGCATGACTAAAACGGACGTGCTTGACCACATGGGCAAGCCGTACTCCGTGCGTGCCGCTAAAGTCTTTGAAGACGAGGAAACAACTGAGATTTGGGAATATTGGCCTCCATTCCTCGCGATCAACGATCAGAAAATGCACGTCATCTTCGAAAACGAACGGGTTGTTCAATGGGGCGTAGCGGGTGACTTCACGACGGGTACTGAGCGGAACGTCAAGGAATACAAGAAGAAGAAGCCCTGACCCCTACGAGTCACGCTTTTTCATCAGGCCCTTATCCTGAACCCCAATCCAGCTTTGCACTTATTAGAGGAATACTTGGGTAACTGCGCACGGCGCGGGTTGCTGGCGGCCCTTACCCTTGTGGTAACGGGATCGACCGCGTCGGCCCAGTTTCTGAAGGTTGGGCCGATCATTTTTAATTCCGCTCTAAACAACTCCTGGATCTTATCCTCAAATGTCAACGGGATATCGGAGAAAGAAGCCGAGGAGCAGGAGCTGGATCGGGAAGATTTCTACACGACTTACGGTTTCTCGATCAGTGCTAATTCATCAATTTATCCTGACATTCAGCTGACGGCCAGCACGAGCGCGACCTGGGAAGAACATTTCATCCAGGACCGGAATGCCCCGGGGGCGACCTTGCCCCTCCTCGGCAATTCATCCTTCAACCTTTCACGCAGCATTGGGCATTACAACTGGACCCTGAACCTGACCCACGCAGCCAATACCACGCGCGACAAGACGCAAGTGCCCTTCTATGTTCCGGGAAATGAACTATAGATTCGCGATATTATCCAGAGCTCCGGCGCGGCTACAAGCGTTGGCTGGAATCGCAAAGAGGTCACGGCGAATTTGAATTACTCGTGGAACCAGTTGCTACATACCGAAGAATTCAGCCAAGGTGACTCGCGTTCTCAAAACTACGGACTATCATTAACCTTTGCCCCTTGGGAACGGTTTTCCATGAACTATGGCTACACCTCCTCGAAAGCTGATCTACTCGGGAGAGAGCCCCCGCTGGAAGGCGACTGGCTTCAGACCCAGTCACTATCCGCGAGCTACCGTATCCTTGAGCGCCCCTCCCTGACCTATACCGCTGGCTTTGAGAAGGAAGATGATCGCCTCGTGATCGGCAAATGGGAACCGAATCACTCCTGGGCGTTATCGGACGGCCGCAGCGTAACCGAAACCATTGATTACACCGTTAACGCCACCTACACCTTTGATGAAAACCCCGAAGAGGATGACATCAACTTTGTCTATGGGGCCAGCATTAATCACGCAGTCACCCGGAATCTCAAGCACGCCCTCAACCTGAACCGGACGCCCGTGGAAACCTTCGGCTCCACCGTCACCACGGACACCACAAGTATCGGCTACACCGTGAATCTTGCCAGCCCAATCATCCGGGGTGCCTCAGCAAACTTCGGGGCGTTCTACTCGCGAAACGAGTTGCGAGGCGAGGCCGCCGATGGACTGGTGATTGGTGGCGCGAGCCCGGTGGAGAAGACCATGGACTACACCGCATCCCTAACCAAATCGGCCCCCATTCCCCTGAGTAGAAAATTGACCGGCAGCATCATCTACTCTTACCTGTTTACTAGTTCGGACGCACGCGATGCCTACGATATCCACTCTTTAACCCTGACCTTGGGCTACCAACTGTAAAAGCCGAGTCAGATGGGACCTGGAAATACGAATAGCTATATAAAATCAAGCCGAAGCCCTGTAAAAGTTGCGGGGCTTGGGGTACACATTTCAGTTGTCGGGAATTTGCGGCGGCGGTTCGATCCGGCACGCCACTGAATCAATATATGTTACAGGGATAGCCATGAAGCAAACCATGAAAATAATGGGGATGATTATCCTCCTGGCTTTCCTCACTCCCGGGCTGCGGGGACAAGGCCTGGACGAAGTGGAGGAGCGCAACATCCTCTCGGGTGACCGGCTTGCCATTACCATCCAGGAATCGCCCGACATGAATGAAACCTATGCGGTTGATGGGGACGGCACCATCCTGCTCGGCGAACTCGGGCGGGTCAATATCGTCGGCATGACCATGGAGCAGGCTGAGACCAAACTTAAAACATTCCTGGAAAACAAATATTTCAAATCGGCCACGGTGGGGATCACCTTAAACGAATTCGTCAAAGG
>JAPKCZ010000571.1 GCA_028822745.1 Kiritimatiellia bacterium
TGGCCACCCTTGATCCACTCGAAGGCAAACAGTTTCAAGTACTCAAACGTGACGGACGGATTATTGAATTTGATGAGACGAGAGTTTATTTGGCCATCGAGGCCGCTCTCAAGGCGGATGCAGGGTTGGTTCAGGATCAGGCGGCCCCGGAGACCCTGCAGGCCGATGCGCAACGGCTTACCAGCGAGGTGGTGGAGCTGTGCTTGAGTCGGCTTAAGGAAGACGAGACGCTGGAAATTGAGCGCATTCAGGATGTGGTGGAGGAGAAGCTGATGGTTGGCGGCTTTCACGGAGCAGCCAAGCGCTACATTGTTTACCGGGAAGAACGCCGCAAGGCGCGTGCTATTCGCGGCGATCGCACAGTGGATGGTGTGACGCAGGAAAATTTGTATGTGACGCTGCCCGATGGCGGAACGGAGGTGCTCGATCCCAGCCGCCTCAAGCGCGACATCCATGGTGCTTGCCGTGGCGTGGAGGATAAATGCCAGGCCAGCGATCTGTTCGATGAAACGATGCGCAACCTCTACGACGGCGTACGTATCGACGAGGTCGACAAAGCCATGGTCATGACCGCCAAGGCGCTCATTGAAATTGAGCCGGCCTACACTTACGTGGCCGCACGTCTGTTGCTGAACCAGATTTACGAGGAAGTACTGCCGAAGTTTGATTCACCGGTGGAACTGCCCAAGGTGCATCGCGATCACTTCCGCGATTATCTGCAGCGGGGCATCGCCGCTGAGCGCCTGACGCCGGACCTTCTGAAGTTTGACTTGGACAAACTTGCCGAGGCGCTTGAGCTTGAGCGCGACCAGCAGTTTGCCTACATGGGCATTCAGACAATCTACGACCGCTATCTGATCCACGTGAACGACAAGCGGATTGAGACGCCGCAGTATTTTTTCATGCGCGTTTCGATGGGTCTCGCGATCAATGAGGAAAACAGGGAAGCGCGCGCGATTGAGTTTTACAACACATTGTCCTCATTCCGGTTTATGTCCTCTACGCCCACGCTGTTCAACGCGGGCACGCTGCATCCGCAACTTTCCTCCTGCTACTTGAGCACGGTGGATGATGACCTCGATAGCATCTTCAAACTGGTTGCGGACGATGCGCGCCTTTCCAAATGGGCCGGCGGTTTGGGCAACGACTGGACGAACATTCGCGCCACCGGCTCGCACATCCACGGCACCAACGGCGAAAGTCAGGGCGTGATTCCATTCCTGAAAGTGGCCAACGACACCGCCGTGGCCGTGAATCAGGGCGGCAAGCGCAAGGGTGCCATGTGCGCGTACCTTGAGACATGGCATCTTGACATTGAGGACTTCCTTGAGCTGCGTCGTAACACCGGTGATGAGCGTCGCCGCACGCCTGACATGAACACTGCGAACTGGATTCCGGATCTGTTCATGAAACGCGTGAAGGAGGGTGCCAAATGGACGCTCTTCAGCCCGGGCGATGTGCCGGATTTGCATGATCTCTACGGCAAGGCCTTCGAGAAACGCTATGAGGAATACGAGGCCATGGCGAAGGCCGGCAAGATTGCGCTCTTCAAATCC
The DNA here is from genome assembly GCA_028822745.1 of Kiritimatiellia bacterium. GTDB lineage: Bacteria > Verrucomicrobiota > Kiritimatiellia > UBA8416 > JAIOPI01 > JAPKCZ01. Next base: position 1,557 of record JAPKCZ010000571.1, read on the forward strand.
GTGCAGGCCGAGGATTTGTGGCGCGAAATGCTGATGATGCTGTTCGAGACGGGCCATCCATGGATCACCTTCAAGGATCCATCAAATGTCCGCTCGTCGCAGGATCACTGTGGTGTGGTGCACAGCTCGAATCTTTGCACGGAGATATTGCTCAACACCAACGTGGAGGAAACTGCCGTGTGCAACCTCGGCTCGGTGAATCTCACCCAGCACATTCAGGACGGCGTACTCAACGAGGAGATGATTGCCGGGACCATTCGCACGGCCATTCGCATGCTGGACAACGTGATCGACATCAACTTCTACCCCACACCTGAGGCACGCAATGCAAACATGCGCCATCGTCCTGTAGGTTTGGGAGTTATGGCGTTTCAGGACGCGCTCTATAAGTTGCGTATTCCGTACGCCAGCCAGGAAGCGGTGAAGTTTGCCGATCGTAGCATGGAGATGATCTCCTACTATGCGATTCTCACCTCCAGCGAGTTGGCGGCTGAGCGGGGCACGTACAAGACCTACAAGGGTTCCAAGTGGGATCGCGGTCTGCTGCCGATCGACACGGTGGAACTGCTTGAGCAGGAGCGTGGCGGTTACCTTACGTTGGATCGCAGTTCACAGATGGACTGGACTTCGGTGCGAGAATCCATCGCCCAACACGGCGTACGCAACAGCAACACCATGGCCATTGCGCCGACGGCGACGATCGCGAACATCA
>JAPKCZ010000572.1 GCA_028822745.1 Kiritimatiellia bacterium
GTGAACTGCTGTGGTTTCCGGGACGAGCTTTGCGAGATCACGATGTTGACCAACGCCGGACCCGGGAACGCCATCGCCTGGTCGAGCGCGGCCGGTATATCCTTCGGGTCCTCGACGAAGAAGCCCTTGCCGCCAAAGTCCTCCATGATCTTGTCGTAGCGCGCGCCGTAAATCAGCGCATTCGGCTTCATGTTCATCATCGGATCTTCTGGAATTTCCGGCATACCTGGGCCGATGCCGCCATTGTTGAGCACCACTATTTTGGCGGGCAGGTTGTATCGGACTAGCGTCTCCATCTCCATGCCGGAGAAGCCAATGGCCGAATCGCCTGAGAGGTGGATGACCGGTCGGTCCGGATGCACGACGCACGCGGCGATGGTATGACCGAGGCCTACACCCATGGTGCCGTAGGTGCCGGCGTTCAGGCAGGAGCGCGCGTCGGAGACCGGCAACTGGGTGAGCCCAATATCCATTGTGCCGGCACCCTCAGCGCTTAGGATAGCGTTCTCCGGCATCCATGCCGCAACGTCGCGCAAGGCCCGATAATATCCCGCAGGTGCCGTATCGTCGTTAACCTGTCCCTGAATCGTGGCGACGTTTGCCGAAATTTTCTCGCCAAGGGCCGTGCGCCATGGGGTGTCCTTCGGGTAGAACCACTGCCGCCCTTCGAGGGCCTGGTTTATCTGACCCATGATCGCCCTGCCATCGCCGACAAGCGCTACTTCCGATGGCTTGTTATGACCGATCTCCTCGGGAGAGATGTCGAGCTGAATGACCTTGACGTCGGGTGCAAATCGCGGTGTTAGGCCGAAGTGGAAAATCCAGTTGAACCGTGCACCCATCAGGAAAACGACGTCCGCTTGCTGTAGCGCGAGGGTCCGCGCCGCGGATGCTGCAAGCGGATGGTCGTCGGGGATAACGCCTTTACCCATGGGAGAGCGTACGAACGGGATTTGTGTGCGGTCAATAAAGTGGCGTACCTCATTTTCGGCATGTGCCCACGCCATGCCCTTTCCGACGAGTACGAGCGGTCGCTCCGCGCCTTCAAGTACGTCCAAGGCAGACTCAATGTTCTCTGCCGGCGCCACCATGATCGGCGGCTCCGGCACGCGCTCAACCTGGACGATGTCGTCGAGGTCACATTCTCCAGAGATGATGTCATCCGGCATATCGAGGTAGCATGCGCCTGGGCGTCCATATATCGAGTGCCGTGTCGCCATCTCAACGTAGTAAGGAATGCGCTGGACGCTTTCGATGCCGTGCGCAAACTTACAAAACGGGGTGGCGATCAGTACCTGGCGCTCCTCTTGGAATGCGCCCATACCGCCGCGATACGTCTCCGAGGCGCCTCCGATCAGAATCATTGGCCAGCAGTTTTGCTGGGCATTCGCTAGACCCGCAAGGCCGTGCACTACGCCCGGGCCCGTAACAACGATGCATGCACCCGGGCGGCCGGTCATGTAGCCGTACGCTTGCGCGGCGTAGGAGGCTGCCTGCTCGTTGCGCATGCCCACGTATTTGATGCCTTCCTCTTGTGCTGCTTCTGCGATCGGGCCGACCGGAAAGCCGACGACGCCGAATAAATGGTCGATTCCTTGCTGCTTGAGGCTCCTTGCTATAAGGGTCGCACCGGTGATCTTGCTCATCTCATTCATCTCCCATCATTTGCTGTGATGCCGTCAGGCTTTTCCAATCTGGACCCAGAAGAACCTCATCGTCAAGGAAGAGAACGCGATTCGCGAAGCCATTCAGAACGTGGCCACGGCACTAATCTATCGTCAATCGTCTTTAAGGGGCATCACCGGTCTAAATCGCCAACATCCGCTTCCTGATCAACAAGCCGACATTCGCCGCGACAAAGGATATGGTCCGCTTGTGGCACTCTTCGAGGATCACGCGGTGTGGAGGCTATTTCTGCTTCACCCCCAGCATAGAGCATTCATAGTCGGTTCTGGCAATGATGTGATTGGCACCGTTCGAAGGAATTCGCAAAAACATCGGATGTCGGATGTCGTGCATAATTGGGGCATCTGTTCTCTCGTATCGTCACCGCCGAAATAATTTGCAGGGAAAGATTGTTTGCAAAACAAAAGGGAGAATCTCGAGGGCATCTTGTTTTGCATGGAGGTCTTGCTTACCAGAACTCGCAGCGTATACCGTCGTCCGATAATGCCTGTTTGAGGTGACATAAACAGAGAAGTGACTACGCCGTGATGACAAAATTTGTATACAAAAATTATGCGCAGGCTGAGCTCGACCGTCAATAT
>JAPKCZ010000573.1 GCA_028822745.1 Kiritimatiellia bacterium
GCGGCACGAGCCCCACCCCCCGCACGCACTGCTTGATCTCTTTCCCATACACCCTCGCGGGTTCGCCATAGGGCGTTTATTCAACCGATGCGTTCGTCTTTAATCGGAGCCTCACCAAAGACCTCAGGATTGAGAACGGGATAAGGCCGCTCCCCGGCCAGAAAACGCTCAATGTTGCTGACCGTACGGAGAGCCATCTCTTCGCGCGTCTCACGTGCGGCACTTCCGATATGAGGTGCAAACACGACATTGGGTAGTGTCATAAGGCCCTTAAGGGGGCCAGGGTTCTCCTCCGGTACCTCAGTCTCGTAGACGTCGAGCCCTGCGCCACGAATACGCCCCTCTATCAAGGCTTTCTCCAAGGCTGCCTCGTCCAGCACTGCACCACGCGAAGTGTTTATGAGAATGGAGCTTGGCTTCATCAACGATATGAGCTCTTCGCCGACTAGACCCTTAGTTTCTTCTGTCAGTGCGGGGGTAAGTGCTACAAAATCCGCCTCCGTAAAAAGCTCCTCAAGACTGCGAAACTCCGCCCCACCCAGAACGTACTCTTCCGCCGGGCTAAGTCGGGTTCTCTTGTTGTAGATGATGTCCATGTCGCATGCGACCGCTCGATGGGCAACCATCTGCCCTATACTGCCCATGCCAACGATACCGAGCGTCTTACCAAGCAGTCGGGTGCCCATGAAGGCCATTGACTGGTTTTGATGCCACCGTCCCTCACGCAGAAACGCGTCAGCCTCGGGTAATCGCCAGGCCGTGGCCATGAGCAGGGCGAAGGTAAACTCCGCGGTGGTCTTGGTAATCATGCCGTAGGGTAGCCCCGTAACGGGTATGTTCCGACGTGTTGCGGCAGCGAAGTCCACGAACTTTGCTGAGCCGTGCATCGCCGCAATGAGCTGTAGTTGTTCGGCGGCCTCAATTAGGGGTTCGTCGTAGGGGATCTCTCCCACAGCGAAGAGTACGTCCTTATCGCGTACGGCCTTCAGCAACTCCTCTCTAGGGATCTGGCGATCCACATGCGGATAAATCTCCACATTGCCAATTGCTTCAAGGCGGGTCACGGCCGTTTCGGGTATAGGTTGCGGTACAAAGATTTTAGTCATTTAGACTCCGTTTTTAGCGAATTTCTATATACCTATTTAGCCTTGTGCGGCTGGTGGACTTTCACCTTCGTCTGCCTCAGCTTCAGTGAATTTCCGAGCGCGCAGCATGGTCGAAAGACTGTAAATGAATGTCGCCAGCGACAGCAGCAAAATAATGATGGGTATGGGGCGCAGGAAAACTTCTTCAAGGTTACCGCCGCTGATCGTCAGCGCGCGACTGATATTCTTCTCGATGATCGGTCCCATGATGAAGGCCAGGACAATGGGAACAACCGGTATATCTATCTTTTCGAAACAATATCCAATCGCGCCCAACACCAGCACCATCACAATGTGGGCCGTGTAATTGCCAATGGCATAACTGCCGGCAATGATCAACAACATTACAAAGGGACCGAGAACTCTGAGCGGCACCCGGGCCACAATGCTGAACAAGCGCGTGCCTAACAGGCCGATGATCAAGATAAAGGCGTTGATTACAAACAGACCCATAAAGACCGTCATAACGAACGTGCCTTCATCTCGGAAGAGATTGGGTCCAGGAACGACACCCTTGCTAACCAGTACGCCGAGCAGAATTGCTGCTCCGCCCGAACCCGGTATGGCGAGCGTTAAAGTAGGAACAAGGGTGCCAGCGACAACGGCGTTGTTGGCGACTTCGGGTGCGGCTACACCCTCGGGGATGCCTGTACCAAATTTTTCTGGATGTTTCGACCAACGTTTTTCTTCGCTATAGGCCAACAACGCACCAACGGAGGCGCCAGCGCCGGGAATGATGCCAACGGCCGTTCCAAAAAAACTCCCGCGCAACCAGGTCGGGATCAGTTTCCGGACTAAGCTCCCGAGAATTTTATTATTTTGATCGGAAATAGTCGCATCGAAAGCCGTATCCGGGGGCTCGACTGTGCGCCGATTATCGACGAGAAGTCGAAAGGCTTCCGGTCCCGCCAGAAATGCGATGATGACAACAACAAGCGGGATGCCATCTATCAGAAAGCTCTGATCGAAGGTAAAGCGAACGCCCCCAAACCCGGAACTTCCAATGGTGGCCATCGCAAGGCCAATACCGGTGGCGAGGAACCCACGCAAGGGATCCTTGCCGAAGAAGCTTCCAACGATAGCCAGGCCGAATACGCCGATCGCAAAAAGCTCGCTGGG
>JAPKCZ010000574.1 GCA_028822745.1 Kiritimatiellia bacterium
TGTGGCGCCAGAGTTTCTTACACAGAAACGTTCTGCGCCGATGCCTCGGAAAAATGCCTTTCCGCGCACTGCACCGTACAGCGCGACGTTGCCTGCGATAATATTGTCCTCGGCCGTGAAGGTTGAAGACTTTGGGGGATAAATGACAATGCGCCCACCGGATAGGCCTTTGCCCACATAGTCATTGGCATCGCCTTCGAGTTCAATGGTCACGCCCTGCGACAAGTAGCCACCCAGCGTTTGTCCCGCAGAACCTGTTAAATTGATTTTGATCGTGTCGTCGGGTAGGGCGGCTTCGCCGTGGTGCTTGGCGATCTCGAACGATAGCATTGTGCCGACGGCCCGGTCCGTATTGATGACGGGTTCGTTGATTTCGACGGCCTGTCCTGAGGTCAGTGCCGGGGCGGCCTGTTTGATGAGGCGTCGATCGAGAATGTCTTCAAGGCCGTGGTCCTGCACCTGTGTGCATGTGACGCCCGCTTCGGGGCGCACATCACTTGCGTTGATCAGCATGGGTGAGAGGTCGAGGCCTTTGGATTTCCAGTGCTGAACCCCCTTGTTGGCTTCGAGTACATCGGCGCGACCAACCATGTCTAAGAAGGACGTAAAGCCAAGTTCGGCCATGATTTCACGTGCATGTTCGGCAACCATGAACAGGTAGTTGACGACGTGCTCCGGTTTGCCTTTGAATTTCTTGCGCAACACAGGGTCCTGCGTGGCAATGCCTACAGGGCACGTATTCAGGTGGCATTTGCGCATCATGATACAGCCCATGGTGATCAGTGGTGCCGTACTGAAGCCCATTTCTTCCGCGCCTAGCAATGCCGCAATCACGACATCACGGCCGGTTTTGAGTCCGCCGTCGGTTTGCAGAACAACCCGGCTGCGCAAATTGTTAAGAACAAGCGTCTGGTGTGTTTCTGCAATACCAAGTTCCCATGGCATGCCAGCGTGTTTGACACTGGTCAATGGGGATGCGCCTGTGCCGCCCACATCGCCGGCAATGAGGATGTGGTCGGCATAGCCTTTAGCGACGCCGGCGGCAACGGTGCCGACCCCAATTTCGGAAACAAGTTTTACGCTGATGCGTGCCGTTGGGTTGGCATTCTTTAGATCGTGAATCAGTTGTTTGAGATCTTCAATCGAATAGATGTCGTGATGTGGCGGGGGACTGATGAGCCCGACGCCTGGCGTGGAGTGACGAATACGGGCGATCGTGTCGTCGACCTTGTGACCGGGCAACTCGCCGCCTTCACCGGGCTTCGCGCCTTGAACGATTTTGATTTGGATCTCGTCGGCATTGTATAGATACCAGATTGTGACGCCGAAGCGACCGGATGCGACCTGTTTGATTGCGGAGCGCTTTGTGTCGCCGTTTTCCATGCGCTCAAAGCGAATGGGGTCTTCGCCACCTTCGCCTGTGTTGGATTTGCCGCCCAAACGATTCATGGCGATGGCGAGCGTCTCGTGCGATTCCGCAGAGATAGAGCCGAAACTCATTGCGCCCGTGCAGAAACGTTTGACGATTTCGCTGGCTGGCTCAACATCCTCGAGCGTCACAGGCCCAGAGGACAAAGGTTTAAAATTGAGCAAGCCGCGCAAAGTGCACGTTTCGCGTGCTTCAAGGTCACAACTGGCGGCAAAAGCTTTGTAAGCATCGCGATTGTTCGTGCGCGCGGCGACCTGCAAATTCACCACGGTTTCGGGTTTCCATGTGTGCTTTTCTCCGGAGGCACGCCAATAGATCTGACCGTCGTTTTCCAAAACGTGGGTACTGACGGTCTCGCGTGTTGGGTAGGCCTGTTCGTGGCGGCGCAGCGACTCTTCTGCGAGGACTTCGAAACCAACGCCCTTGAGGCGACTAGCGGCCCCTACGAAACAGAGGTCCATGACTTCATCTGCAAGGCCGACGGCTTCGAAAATCTGTGCCCCTTTATAGGAATGCATCGTGGAAATTCCCATTTTGGCCATGACTTTCAGCATGCCTTTGCCGACGCCTGTTCTGTAGGCATCAACAAGGGTTTCGTCGTCCTTAAATTCAGGGCCCAACAAGCCATCCACGCGAGATTGCCAGAGCGACTCGAAGGCTAGGTATGGGTTGATGGCATCCGCGCCGAATCCAATGAGAAGGCAGTGGTGATGGACTTCGCGTGCGTCGCCCGTTTCGAGCACAATACCGATACGCGTGCGTTCGGTGCGTTTCACCAAGTGGTGATGGACGGCAGATGTGGCCAATAATGCGTTGAGCGGAACCCTGTCT
>JAPKCZ010000575.1 GCA_028822745.1 Kiritimatiellia bacterium
TAGGCCAAAGAAAAGAATTAACACCCGCTACGCTTGAGTTCACAGAGGCACGGAGGAAAGATCACGAGAATCAGGCACCGGGGTACCCCCGCGACGGATTCTCGTGATCTCCTCTCTGCGTCCTCCGAGACCTCCGTGGTTAATCCTGTCTTCGTCCTATGGGGTGCTGGTGAGCAGGATTAGGATTACGAGGGATGAATTGATCAGTACACGCTTTCGTATGTCGTTCTGCACCAAAACAGTGGAAAAACAGGGCTTTTGTGGAGAAAATGACTATGCGGCGCGATGGTGGATATGGTAAAATCCTTTTGAATTACAGCATAACGTGATGTGCCACCGAAAATTGCTCGCACCCAGGAGTAACGTTCATGAATAGATCAGCAGGAACGGCGATTCAAACTGAATCACAGAAACAGGTAGCCGTATTGATTTCGCCGGACTGGCCTGGGTCGGCAGCGTCGCTGGCCGGTATCATGGAATATGCCGAGAAGAAAAAGGACTGGCACATTCTAAACTTGCCGCCGGGCTTTACGGGCGGACCTGAAGCATTGTGGGAATTTAAGGCTGACGGCGCGTTGGCTTATGTCAGTTCTGAGGCCGAAGCGGATGTCTGCCGTCGTCGCAATTTGCCGATCGTTAGTCTTGGGTCGGCCCATTTGAAGCCGGGTGTTGTGCCGCGTGTGATCCTCGATAACGATACGGTCGGGCGCGAAGCGGCAAGCCATTTCATTACGCGTCGTTTTCGGCGTTTGGGTTTGATTTGCAGTGAGGGAAGTTTGGATACCGAATTTCGGAGACATGGATTTATCTGTGCTGCGACAGAGGCCGACGCGTCGGTTGATGTGCTTGAGTTGCCGACGCGTTTCTGCTCCTGGGGCGACTGGCAGGCCGCGATCACCCGTCTCGAGGAATGGCTGAGTGGGTTGACCTATCCGGTTGGTATCGCGGCCTCCAATGACACGCAGGCACGTGAGGTGCTTCTGGCGTGCAGGAATCTGAATCTGCGCGTGCCGAACGACGTTGCTGTACTCGGCGTAGGAAACAACGAACGCATTTGCACTTACGCTAAACCGAAAATAAGCAGCGTCGCTATTCCCGGCCATAAGATCGGTTTTCAGGCAGCGCAGCTGTTGGACCGTTTGATGGACGGGGAGGCCTTGCCTGACACTGATGTTTTGATTCCTCCCGGCAATGTCGTCGCTCGGCACTCAAGCCGGGTGCTGGGCATTGACAATGTTCACGTCTTGAAGGCTGTGTCGCACATCAACGCCAATGCTGGCGAAGCCTTTGGTGTAGATCATTTGGTATCGCTCGTTCCTGTTTCCCGGCGTACGCTGGAAACCCTTTTTCGCGAGGATCTGGATTGTACACCACATCAGTACCTCAGTCGTGTACGTGTTGACAAAGCGAAGACGCTTCTGAAATCGGGATCGCGAAAGAAACTACAGGACGTCGCGATTGAATGCGGCTTTTCAAGCAGCAAGCATCTGCGCGAGGTCTTCGAGGCCCACACCGGTCAAAAGCCCAAAGATTATCGCCGCACGGAAACACCCGTCGTCGATCTCCTTGCCGTGCCCTGACGCTCAACCGGCTCACAGGGAGGCTCTGCAGCAGTTTTCGATGGAAAAGGCTCTGACCGAGATTGCGGACTATGTCGTCTTCAATGGTTCCGTGGGCGCCATGGTGGGGGATAACGCCATCCGCGCTGACATTGGTGAAAAGGTGCGTCTCTTTGTTGGAAACGGCGGACCCAATCTTGTGTCGTCGTTTCATATTATCGGCGAAATTTTCGACAATGTGCATATTGAGGGCGGCAGTTTGGTGAACAAAAACGTGCAGACCACGCTTGTGCCTGCCGGCGGAGCGGCCAGAACAGAAACAGATTTATTCTGGGAAGACAGACGACTCGGTCTATCAACCCGAAGGTCAAACCAAGCGTACCGTGGCTGCTGTCACGGCGACAGCCGGACCCAAGGGTAAAGAGCAGCGCATGGTGGCGGGCAAAGCCCTGTACAACACCACGTGTTTTGCCTGTCATCAGGCTAACGGACAGGGCCTTCCCAGTGTGTTTCCGCCGCTCGCCAAGGCGGATTACATGTTGGAGGACGTGAATCGCGCCATCAGCGGCGTCATCTTTGGTCAGATCGCTCCCATGACGGTGAACGGAAAGCCGTATAACTCGCTGATGACACCCCAGACATTGAATGACGACGAGATTGCAAGTGTGATGACCATCGTGCTTAATAGCTGGGGAAATGAA
>JAPKCZ010000576.1 GCA_028822745.1 Kiritimatiellia bacterium
GGATGATTCTCATCGGCATGCTCGCTTGGGTCGCCCGCTACCTCCTTTTTGCAATGGGGGCGCCGGACCAAATCGTATGGATGATGTTCCTTGGCATTGCCTTGCATGGCATCTGCTATGACTTCTTTTTCGTCACGGGCTTCATGTACACCGACCGGATTGCGCCCAAAGCCGTAAAGGGACAGGCGCAAAGTATGCTTGTCTTCTTCACCCAAGGGATTGGCATGTTCTTTGGTTACAAAGTGGCCGGTGCGAAGTTCGGTCCAGTAGACGAACCCTCCGGTGCTCTGGGAGGCGCGATCAGCGCGTCTCGCCCTGAGGAAACGCTTTCCTTCGGTCAACAGTTGGCGCAGATGTTTTCGGTAGACAAATTGAACGTCGATGCGTCCCTGGTCGCCGAAGCCATGCCCGCCTGGAAAACCTTCTGGACCTTCCCTGCTATTATGGCTGTGGGAATTGCCGTTATCTTCTTGGTTGCCTTCTGGGATAAAAACAAAGTCGGAGACGAGGCTGCCTCCTAAGCCCCTGGGCGCTGTTTGCTGATGCCTTTTATTGGCACCGCTTCACCGAGAGGTTGTGGTGCGCTACGGATGCGCTTCCGGTGGTGGACGTGCGGCAGAAACACCGCCATCGCGCATTTGCTCCAAGACCGTGGTTGAAATGCCGGCGGCCGCGTCGACAAGGTGCTTCCATATGATGCGCGACTTCAGGTTCTTCTTAATGCGTCGATCCATACGCTTGGTGGCGACCACGGGCAGCCCCGCCCGTTTGGCCGCCAATCCGCCCAACCAGATGGCACGGCCGGTATGCAGATGAACGAGATCGGCTGAATGGCGCTTGAACGCTTTCGTGAGTAAAAGGATGGCCTGATATCGCCGTCATTGCGCAATGTGACGGGAACGATCTCAAAGCCTTCACGGGTCGCTTGCGCAGCGAGGGCACTGTCAGCTGCAGCGCAAACTAGATTCTCGTGCCCACGATCGCGTAGCCCTCGGAGCAAGAGCATGATCTGAACTTCGCCCCCTTAAAACCCAAGCTCTCCATCGACATGGATTATACGCACGTTGGTGTTCCTATGCTTTGTCCGCCCTCGCGGGCGACGATGACCCGTTATCGAATCCTGTAGGCGGGCAAACTTTTCGCGTTTTCCGTGAAGCAATACACTAGTAGAAAGCCCCGCCGTCCGTCAACATGCCGCGTTATCAGCAAAATCGTCGTGCGCGACCGTTGGTGTGACAAGCAAACGGGCCGACCGGTAAAGGTCGGCCCGTTTGGGCAATAGCGCCTTTCAAAAAAAGCGTTGTAACTAGTCCTGAATCGTGACGGTCTCGATGGTGTCGTCCTTTGCGATGGCGTTGACGACGGACATGTCTTCGGTGCGACCAAAGACGGTGTGCACGCCATCGAGGTGTGGTGTGTCGACGTGCGTGATAAAGAACTGACTACCACCCGTGTTGGCGCCTGCGTGGGCCATGGACAAGGTGCCGGGGGTGTGCTTCTGCGTGTTGATTTCGCAATCAATCTTGTAACCCGGACCACCGGTGCCGGTGCCTGTCGGGCATCCGCCCTGAACCATGAAGTTCGGGATGACGCGGTGAAACGTCAATCCGTCGTAATAGCCCTTCTTGGCCAGATCAGAGAAGTTTTTAACGGTATTGGGGGCGTCGGCGTCGAACAACTCGAGATTGATGGTGCCTTTGTTTGTTTTCATGACGGCTTTTGACATGTTGTGCTCCTTCGTAGGGATTAATAGAATGTTAACCGATCGCTAAGCATAGCGATCATTAAAGGAATTAGAAGTTTATAGTGTGCGGCAGGCAAGCCGGCTACCTGTTCTTCTTTAGACCGTCGTGAAAAGCCTCCATTCGCGCCTTCCGCTTGCGTTTCGTCTTAGCCCGTCTTTCGCTGTTCGTCGATTGAAACGTTGAGTTTCCAAGTAAACTGCATGTGTTTCATTCAAAGGTCTGCCCCACAGCCCAATCCGTAAAACCCACCCCTGATAACAAAGGACGAAACGAGATTCCCACCCCGAAAAAAGGTGATTTATGTCGCGAATAGCGAAAGACCGGCGAGGTCGTGTCGAAATCACACAAGTCGGTGGTGATGTCACGCGGTACCTTGAAGGCCGAGTGCGAATACTCCGTTTCCTCGCTTTATGATGCTGGCGTCTTGGTGCTTAAGAGCTCCGGGTTCAAAATCTCACCGGTCGCAAAGATGCACTGGCTGGTGCGCTGCGCGCGTTGACTGCTTTTGACGAAGA
>JAPKCZ010000577.1 GCA_028822745.1 Kiritimatiellia bacterium
CGAGGGCGGGACAGACGGGTAGAACGGCAACGGCGTGATTGACGGCCGCGCCTTCCATCCAGCGAAAGAAGGGTTGCAGAAAAAACAGGCAGGAATGGGATTCGCGGATGTTACTGGCAAGCGAGGAGTCCATGTCGTAGACGTAGGGAATTCGGAAGAACAGTTTGATGGCCATCGCCATGAAAACAGATTCTTCGACGGCGTGCAGAACATCCGGGCGACGCCAACGCACGACACTGAAAAGTTTGAAGAGCATCAACACATCGCACACGACTTTTTTCCATGACAAGCCGGGGCGGATGTTTTTAATGAATGTGAGTTTCGGGGTACGACAAATTGTCAGATTGTCGTAAGACACATCCTGTCCGACGTGGAAGGTGAGCAAGTCGACATGGTGGCCTTGTTGCGAAAACAGCCGTAGCAGGAGCTTGACGGCAATGGGGGTGCCGCGTTCTTCGTAGAACGGGTGAGGGGCCAGCATGAGAATCTTCATGGCCCGCAATATAGACTGCGCGTCCTCATGCGACAAGCGTTGCGCCAATCAAATACGCTATTCTTCGGGATCGCTTGAAGGATTTCCGGATTGGAAGCGCTTCAGCTGTCGGAAGAAATAGGGGAAGTTGTCGTTCAATTCAATGCAGCGCTGCATCAGGGATATGGCCTTTTCGCGGTGCTGCATCTGGAAATAGATTTCGGCGAGTGTGTCTAGGTGTTCGGGACTGTCGGGCGCTAGGGCCACAGCACGCTTGGCCCGTGTCAACGCGGTATCCAGTTGCTGGCGACAGCGCGCGGCCAGCCATGCCGCTTCGTTGTGAATTTCGGCAAGCTGTGGATAGGTGTCACAAAGGGCATGCAGACCGGTGAGTGTCTCGTCAAAAAACGTCTGTCCGAGCTCGGCGTTAGCGGTGCCTTTGAGGGCGGCGTACACATCGATGACGCATTCAATGTCGAGTGGCAAAAGGCGTTGTGCTTCACGGATGTGTTCGCGAGCAGAACGGATGTCATTTTTTGAAATGGCGTCGAGGATACGGTAACGCGCCATCAGTGCCCGAACGGCAACGCAGTACGTCACATCCGACGTGCTGGTCTTGGTGTGTAGGAGCTGCAGTTGGCTGACCTCGAGGTCACGCAAGGCGGCTGTGTAGTCGGCGCGCGACTCGACTTTCGATTCGGCGATGCGCGGAGCGATATCTATCCGGTAGGGCGAATCGGGTGCGCCATGTTGCCACAGTAATTGCCATTGCTTCTGTGTTGCTTGTTCTTGGTCTCGTACGGCTAAGCCGTACGCCAGCCTCGCGCGACGTGCTTCGTGGGCAAGGGGTGCAAGTGTCGCGCGGTGTATCAGCACCTGTGCGTCGTCGTCTGCGGCGTGTTTGCGCATGAGTCCTTCGAGGTATATCGGGAGCGGGTAGCCAGGAATTTCGGTCGCGGCCTCGCGATAGTGCGCGATCGCGTCTTGAATACGACCGGCCTTCATGGCTTCGTCGGCGCGCGCCAGCGTCGTCACGTTCTTCTGTTTTCGCTGGTTCGCTGCCAGTAATTCGGCCGGCAAGTGGCGGACACGTTTGTCGCCTTTCCGGATGCGATCAGCGAGATGAGCGAGTATTTGTGTATCTTCGGTGACCGTGTCGTTCTTGATGTGCTCGTCGGCCAGGTCCAGTAAGCGTTTGAATGCGCGGCGCTGATAGAGCAAGCGTGCTGCAACGTCATAGAGTTTCGCGCCGAGGACCGTTTCAATCGCGCGTTCAGGTTGGTCGTTGATGAGCAAGGCTTCCGTGACGAACCAAACATCGTCAGGTTTCTTTTTGGCGTGTGATTCCAATTGGCTGATGGCTAGCGTTGCCTGGTTCGTGTTGGCGGCAAGACGTGCGTAGGCTGCGTGGTATCCCAACCATTCAACATCCTCTAGTTTGGGCTCTTCTGTCTGCGCTTTGAGTAATGTGTTCCAGTCTTGGCCCTCCTCCATAAGGAGGCGCGTCAGGGGCGGGGTCTCCGACTTGCGTGCGGCGGCAAGCGCTCGTTTTGGCTTCTTGTCAGCACGCAGCGCGAGTGCAAGGGCGCGCCATTTGTAGGGTGCGTCTGCTTCGGCCTCCAGTTGACGAATGGCAAGGGGCAGTGTTTCGTTTATCGCGTGATACGCGACGAAATTTCGAATGAGGCCATCTTCGCCTGTGAAGAGGCCGAGCCAAAGGCATGTGTTGATGAGGGCGTGGTCGTCAGAAAAAATGCTGCGGTCCAGTTGGGGCTGTACGGCAGG
>JAPKCZ010000036.1 GCA_028822745.1 Kiritimatiellia bacterium
CCTGCAACAACAGCAGGAAGGTGCGCAATCCCGAATCACTGATTTCGAGGCAGCGATCCAAGGGCGCACGCAAGGTGTCAGCGGCTACAAACAGACCATTGCCGATCTCAACACACGAATCGAAGAAGCGTCTACCCACATCACCGAAATGGAAGAAGCTGTCCTCCAGAACAAGGTTGAGTCAGCACGCTACCAAACGCAGCGCGAAACACAGACTGCGGCCGTTCAAACCCACGAAACACAGTTGCAGGACCAGCGCACAAAGCTTGAAACCGCACGATCAGGACGCTCGAACAAAGAAGTCGAACTGACGCGGCTGCGCATGCGCCAGCAGAACCAAGAAGAGCGCGTCACGTCGGATTACAAAATGACGCTCGAAGACGTGTTGTCCTACGAGGAACCGGAGTGGGCAGACAGCGCCGCGCCACTGGACGAAATCGAAACGTCCGTCGAAGAACTACGCACAAAACTGGAGGCGATGGGCCCAGTAAACCTCGTCGCTATCGAAGAATATCACGAACTCGAAGAGCGTTTCGCCTTCCTTACCGCACAGGAGCAGGACCTCGTCAATTCCAAGCAGCAGCTCATGGAAATGATCAAGAAGATCAACAACACGACATCCGAAATGTTCCGTACGACCTTTGACAAGGTGAACATCAATTTCCAAGAGGTCTACAAGAAGCTATTCGATGGCGGCACGGCCAAGCTCGTGCTCGTTGACGAAGTTGACGTTCTGGAATGCGGCATTGAAATCATTGCTCGCCCTCCCGGAAAGCGACTTCAAAATGTTTCCCTGCTTTCCGGTGGCGAACGCACGATGACAGCCGTTGCGCTTTTGTTTGCGATTTACATGATCAAGCCGAGCCCATTCTGCATGCTCGACGAACTGGATGCTGCGCTTGATGAATCCAACATCGGCCGCTTTGTGGCTGTACTGAAAAGCTTCGTTACGCAATCGCAGTTTGTGATCATCACCCACAACCGTAAAACCATCGCCGCTGCGGATGTTCTCTACGGTGTTACGATGCCGAACAAGGGCGTTTCGAACATTGTGTCGATGAAGTTCCGAGACTTTGAGACGCGCGAAAACATGGCAGACGCCGTCGGCGCGGTCAATTAGGCCGGAAAACGGGCGCTCCGCCCGCCTACTCGGTCAACGCGCGCATGATGCTCGCGGTTTCTTTTCTATCCGTGCAAACTTCGATCAACCCTGATTCGGTTTCACGGATCGGCTTTTTCAGCGCCGCCGTAAAAGCCTCCAGCGAATCCACCTGCTCGTAACCCAGCTCAAACATCTTCGCAGCATGTTCGAACGTGCGCCCGTGAGGTGCGGCAAAACATCGCTCAAACGCGTCACCGGCGTGGGCAATTGGCAGAAGCTCGAAAATGCCGCCTCCGTTGTTATTGATCACGACCACCGTTGTCGGCGGCGTATCACGGAGCAGGATAAGCGAGTTTAAGTCGTGCAACAGCGCCTGGTCCCCTATCCACAGCACGTTAGGCCGCTGTCGCCCATGCGCAAATCCAGCTGCCGTCGCGACAATACCATCGATGCCGCTGGCGCCGCGATTGGCAGCCACATGAATGCGTGCATCCAGAGGCACACCCAACATGTCAGCGATCCGGACCGGCATACTATTGGACAGAAACAGATCATGTGACACGGGCAGACTCTGCATGAGTGCGCGACCCACCGAGAATTCATTCAACTCAGCAGTCCCAAGAACGGCCCCCACATGTGCGGCGACAACGCGATCCGCTTCGGCCCACGCAGCGCACCATGATGCACTGGCCTTCACGTTTAGTTCAGAAAACGACTTACAGGTTTCTGCAATCGCGCCGACACAGACGTGCGTCGCTTGTTGCGTTGGATCACTGCGGCGCGGATGCGACTGTATGCGCACAAAGGCATCGAGGGCGGTGTCCGCCAATAGGCCAAACACGTGTTTCGAGACAACGGGCCCGCCGACATAAAGCACAACGTCCGGCCGCAGTGTGTCGCATGATGCGGCATTGCGTAACAGAAGATCTGGGTGGCGAACAACGCGCAATTCAGCACCTTCACACGTCATGCCAGAAGCCACGTCTGCAAGGACAGGCCATCCTAGTGCCTTGACCAAAGAAACCACGGCATCGCGTTCGACATCGCCCTTCAGCGCCCCAACGACCACTAAACCGCGACGCGCTGCGGCAACGGCAGCCAGCGTGTTCGGAAGGACGACGGCGCCGGGGCAAGCGGCCAGCGCTTCAGCGGCTGTTGGCGGTGGTCCCAATGCAGGCCGTGTCCGCGGCTCCAGCGCCTCCGCAGAGGGGACGAGTGGCTCGCGAAACATAAAATTCAGGTGCACAGGACCGGCATCTGGCCCTGTTGCGCGCGCCACTGCGTGCTGAACCGTCGACCCCACAAAGCGCACAGCGTTTACGTCATCGGTGGGGCACGGAAAATCAAAAAACCATCGTGTATGTGGACTCAAAATCTGAGTTTGGTCAATCGCCTGATTCGCGCTGGTGTCACGCAACTCAGGAGGACGATCAGCGCTGATGATGATGAGGGGAACGTGTGACAGCGACGCTTCAACCACCGCTGGGAGCGTGTTGGCAACGGCGGAACCTGATGTGGTCACAACGGCAACAGGACGACCGCTGCCGGTGGCGAGACCCATGGCGAAAAAGGTGGCACCGCGCTCATCGTAATGCACGCTGAGCGTCAGTGCGTCTTGGCGTGCGTACGCCGCCAACACGAGCGCGGAACTTCGAGCGCCAGGACAGATCACGCAGTGCCGCACGCCCGCGAGCACCAGCGCATCGATGGCATGCTCAGCCCACTGCAGATTTCGCAGCGCCGAATGATTGCTCTCAGTCGTCTTCATGGCGAGGTGATGATGTTGATGAAATCGCCGATTTTATTTTCGATCTCCAGCCACTCGGCCTCTGCCGTTGAGCCTTCGACGATCCCCGCCCCCGAAAATAACGACAACTGATTTTGTGTAACCAGTGCGGAACGAATGGCGACCGCCATTTCGGCGGCATCCGCAGAGATCCAGCCAATCGGTCCTGCATACCAACCGCGCCCGAATGGTTCAAGCTCAGCAATGCGGGCAACCGCGTCAGCGCTCGGTGTGCCTCCAACGGCTGGCGTTGGATGCAATGCCCCGACCAGACATCCATCACTCGTGCTCTCTTTGAGCTCGCCTTTGATTCCGGAGAACAGATGCTGCCCGCGCGCCAATTTCAGCAAGGATGGCTCCCTATCGATATCGACGCTATGCGTCAAAGGTGCCAACGCAGCCATAATCGCTTCTCGTACAAAGTCGTGTTCTCGTTGGTCCTTTTCGCTATCGATCAGCTCACGGGCGGCGGCGTCATCGGCGGATGGGCTATCCCCGCGCGGGCGGGTGCCAGCAACAGCCTCAGAGGCAAGGCGTGTGCCCTCGCGGGCGTATAGGCGCTCAGGCGAGGCACCCAAGAAGGCGCTACCCGTATCGAACTTTACACAGAAATGGAAGCAGTCGGACGTCACGCGCTTCAAGCGGTTCAGCAGCCCCATTGGACGAAGAGGCTTACGAAAGTCAAAAATGGATTCACGCGCCAATACGATCTTACGCAGCTCGCCCGATGCAAATGCGCTGAGTGCTGCAGACACATTTTCTGACCACCCCTCCATGGTTGGTTTGTCATCACGGCTGACCGGCTCTTCCAGAAGGCCATCTTCTAACGTATCATCAAAGACCACTTGTTCGAGGAAACCGAGCACGTTCTCTTCTGTACAATCAATGTCGTTGTCACGCAGGTGACAGGAAAGAAAGGTCTTTCCGTCACGACGCCAGACCTCTAGGCGCGGAACAATGAAGTGTACATCACCGAAATCGGCCCACTCTCCGGCGCCTTGCACACGCTCTCCGAATGCCATTCCCCCAAAAAACCGGACCCCCTCGTCGCTGCCCGCAAGAATTTCGCTGGCGAGCGTAAAGATGTCGTCAGAAACATTTACGCCAGGTCCATGCGCCAGAATACGATGCGCCACGCCCAAACCAGCCGACTCGAAAGAATTATCTCTAGCTGACCAGTAGATCTGGGGAAGGTGCGTTTGTCGGGACAGCCAGCCAAGAATACACACGTCATCGCGCAAGGGCACCGTGATACGGCGAAACCAGGGGACCCGAGAACACGCCAACGAATGGTTGTCAGCGTTGAATTGAGCACGCAGCGACGTTAGGAGTTGTGCCCGCCCATCAATCATGGCGGCATCCTTCTTGCGTGCGTTCTACGCGATGTGCTTTTCGTTCCACCTTCATGCCCCGGGTTTTTCCCCATAGTAAATGGAGGCGACCCCAAACGTCAGCGGCGTTGCGCTCGTGTTTTCAAAACCAGCGTCTCGCATCAATTCACAAAACGCGTCTCCATAAGGAAACGTCTCAATGGTCTTGTTGAGATAGCGATACGCATACATATCGCCGGAAATCAGGCCGCCAACAATCGGAAGAATGTGACGCAAATAAAAGGTGTAAACAGAGCGTAATGTGCTATTTTCGGGCATCGAAAACTCAAGGATCAACGCACACCCGCCGGGTTTGAGTGCGCGGCGCATCTCTCCGAGCGCACGTGAAACGTCCACGACATTTCGAATGCCAAAGGAAATGGAGGTCGCATCGAATGCGTCTGAATCGACGGGGACTTCAACGGCGTCACCGCATGACAGCTCAACCTTGTCCTGCAAACCACGCTTGGTCATCTTTTTCCGGCCCACAGCAAGCATCTGTTCAGACATGTCCATACCAACGGCGGATGCAATATCGGCACCGCCGTCCATGAAGTGCAGAATTTGATCCCCTGTCCCGGTTGCTAGGTCCAACAGACGAACCGCTGAGCGGTTCTGAAGAAAAGTCGCCATGCGCTTGCGCCAGGCAACGTCGCGGCGCAACGACAGAAGCCGGTTCAGCATATCGTATCGAGGCGCAATTTTGTCGAACATCTCCCAAACCGCATCACGTGACGGTTCATCCTGCGCTGCGGCTGTGCTACCCGCTTCGCTCTCTGCTGTGTTGTTGCTATTGGTCATTTCAGCAACCATACGAAAAGCACACGGACGGATCAACAATCGATGACCAAATTGCGACCTTCCGCCTTGGCCATGTGTCGGCACGGAGGTAGACTTTACCGAAATGAGTGAACATGCTCCCATAACCGGATTATCACGTCAGCTTGGATTCATCCGAGAAATCAATGCGCTTAAAAATATTTTGCGAAAATCATTGATGCCGGACTCCGAACGCTTTGAGAACAGCGCCGAACATTCCTGGCACGTCGCCATGATGGCCGATGTCCTCAGCGAACATGCAAACGAAACCATTGATGTGGGGCGCGTGATACGCATGCTGCTGATCCACGACATCGTCGAGGTCGATGCAGGCGACACAGATCTCTATGATGCACAAGGGCGCGTTGAGCAGCATGACCGTGAAGCGCGTGCAGCACGTCGCCTCTTTGGTCTTCTACCAGAGCAACAGGCTTCCGAATTTCGTGCGCTCTGGGACGAATTTGAAGAACGCAAAACCGCCGATGCGAGGTTTGCGAAGGCTCTGGACCGCTTCCAACCTCTGTTTCTCAACTTTCAAGGGGGTGGCGTGGCCTGGATACGTCGTGGGATTCGAAGAGATCAGGTCAGCGACGCGAGTGGTGTCATCGCAGACGGCTCCATGTCACTATGGCATGAAGCTCAGAGGCTGATTACTGAGGCCCACGAACGCGGTTGGCTGGTTTAATCGAAACGAAGGCTATTCCTTCATTGCCATCAAGAACTCGGCGTTCGTTTTTGTCTTTTTGAGTTTGTTGACAATCATTTCCATCGCCTCAACAGGCGGCACACCGTTAATGGCTCGGCGAAGCACCCAGACACGCTTCAACTCATCAGGATGCATCAACAGCTCTTCTTTACGTGTTCCAGACTTTTCAATGTTGATGGCCGGGAATATGCGCTTATCGACGAGCGAGCGATCCAAACAGAGCTCCATGTTGCCGGTTCCTTTGAACTCTTCGAAAATGACGTCGTCCATCTTGCTTCCGGTTTCAACGAGCGCTGTCGCCACAATCGTCAAGCTGCCACCGTCTTCGATATTACGTGCGGCACCAAAAAAGCGCTTGGGCTTGTGCAACGCGTTTGCATCGACACCACCGGAAAGGATTTTCCCACTGTGCGGTTGCAGCGTGTTATAGGCACGTGCCAGACGCGTAATACTATCAAGAAGAACGATCACGTCTTCACCGCTTTCCACGATGCGCTTGGCCATTTCGACCACCATTTCAGCAACCTGAACATGGCGCTCAGGGGTTTCATCAAAGGTTGAGCTCAACACGGTTGCCTTGGTGTTGCGCTGCATGTCGGTAACTTCCTCGGGCCGTTCATCAATCAGCATGATGATCAGGTGCGCATCGGGGTGATTGGCCGAAATACTGTTGGCCACCTGTTGCATGAGCACGGTCTTACCCGTTCGCGGCGCAGCAACGATCAATCCTCGTTGCCCGAATCCGATCGGAGTAAATAGGTCCATGATACGCATGGACGTGTCCTTGGGGTCCGACTCGAGCTGTATTCGCTTGTCCGGAAACAACGGCGTCAAGTTCTCAAAAGGAACCTTCTTGCGAATTTCCTCGGGCGGTTTTCCCATCACCTTGTCGACACGCTGCAGCGCGAAGAAGCGCTCTTTTTCCTTGGGCTCGCGAATTTCGCCCTCAACGAGATGGCCCGTTCGTAGTGCAAAGCGCCTGATCTGGGAAGGTGAGACATAAATATCTTCAGGACACGGCAAATAATTGCTGTGCGGCGAGCGCAGGAAGCCGAATCCGTCGGGCAAAATTTCGAGCACCCCCTGACTGTTCATGACGCCGCCCTTGTAGGCTTGGTCCTGAAGCAGCTCAAAAATGAGTTCGTGCTTTTGCAAGGCGCCGAGTTCGGTCAACCCAAGGCTTTCTGCACGCTTAAGCAACTCCGCCATAGTTTCATTTTGAAGTTCATAAAGACTAAGCGGATCCGGCGTGGGCCCTTCGTAGGGCTCACGCTGCCTGATTTCGCGCTGTTCGTCTAATGCCGAAGGCACGAGGCTGTTGCCTGGTTGGGACTGGCGTTGATGGTTCCCCGGATTTTGGGAATTGCCCTTTCCGCGGTTGCTTGAACGTCCCCCGCTACGGGAGTTGCGTGAACGTCTTGCATTAGGGCTTTTATTGCTATTTTCCGGCATTACTTGCTCTCCAAAAGACGGTCCAAAAGTATGAAGGTCTGTTCCTTCAAGGCCTCCCGGGTGCCATCATTCATCAGTGTATAATCCGCTTTTTCGGATTTGATTTTGTTTGCTAACTGAGCCTTGATACGAATCAAAGCTTCCTCTCTCGACAATCCCCTCGCACCAAGACGCTGTACTTGCTCCTCTGGCGGGGACACGACACAAATTATTGAATCCCAACCTTGATCTGCACCGATCTCAAACAGCAGTGGGATCATGATTACCGCAACGGTTTCTCCATCACGGGATTTTTCCTGCATCCAAGCGCGCCAGCGCTTTTCAATTCGTGGATGCATGATTTTATTGAGTTTTTGCAGCTGGTCTGGATCCTGAAAGACCGTACGGCCTAGCCGAGTTCGATCAATACGCCCATCCGCATCTAAAAATTGTTTTCCAAAGAGCGCGACGACTTCCCGATGAGCCTCTTGCCCTGGCTCAAGCAGCTTATGTCCGATCTTATCCGTGTCACAAACCGCGACACCTCTTTCGCCGAAATACGCGGCGACAAGGCTCTTGCCGCATGCGATGCCGCCGGTTAAAGCGAGTTTATACACGGGACATTATGCTAAAGGGATAGTCGGGCGATGGTTTATTCACGAAATTGAACGAAAGCGTTACCTAGAAAAGCAAGAGATTGCTGAGAGGAATGTAAGAAGAGTACACCAACATATACGTATGCGTCAATACCAAGTTCGAGTGCCGCACCAAACCACGGTGAAGCACGTCGATTGCCCTAACAACGAAATCGGTTACGGCCCGTCAACAAGACCAGCGGCGGCCTTGGCCGCCGCATCCTTGGCCTGCTGTTCGAACAGTTTTGCGACACTATCATGGTCACCCACCGGGCGACCTCTCGGATCGACGAGTCGAGCGGTCACGAAGATCAACAGATTACGTTTTTCGCTGTTTTCAAATGTGCTGCGAAAAAGCCGGCCGATAATCGGAATGTCGCCCAGGAACGGGATGCGATCGTCAACTTCAATGCGTTCTTCACTGATCATACCGCCCATGACAACAGTAGCACCATTGTAGATCATAATACTTGTCGAAATGCTTCGTGTGTGGAAGAAAGGCTGCTCGATCGGAATACGAACAACGTTTCCATTGGCGTCCGTGTATTCCTGCCCGTAATCGCGCCAATCAGGCTCGGTAACAACTTCAGGTGTCATCGTTAGGTTAATCATCTGCCCTTCAGGAGAGACCTCAGGCAAGACCGACAGAATCACACCCACCTCGCGGGTCTCGAACCCTGCGGGAGTCACCACCGGCGGCTGTCCAGCCTGTTGCACGCTACCATCCGCATTCAACGTGGACGGTGTACCAGGTTCGATGGTGTAATCCGATGGATAGATGTACTCGGTGACGACCTTGATTGTTGCTTCCAATCCGTTTTGGGTCGTGACCTTTGGTGCGGACAGTAGATCCGCGTTGCCCTTGGCCTGTATCGCATGCAAAACGATCTCGAGCTCGGGGTTGGTCAATACCGAGGCAAAGCTCAGCAGATCGTCGGGACGGGCAAATTCAAAGATCGTATTGCTGATTTCGTCCAAAAATCGGTTACCCTTTGTGAGGGAGGTTTTGGGAATAATGAGCTTCTCGGCAGAACCCACTGGGCCATTGGCGTTTTTCTTTTGAGCCAATTCCCAATCATCTGTCAGATTATATTCTAATCCGAACGAATTCAGATCGCTCTGACCAATCTCAACAAATCGTGCTTCAATCTCAATCTGACGCGGCACAACATCCAGGTCGGCTAGCTTTTCTTCAAAGACGGTTAAGTTTTCTGCCGTGTTTGCCACGAGCAGCTTACCAATTGACGAAATGTATTGGATGGATGATCCGCGCGGCCATGTGACGCCCAGACGCCCAAAAAATTCTTTCCAATTCGTGGCGTCACCGCCGAGACCAGCCCCACCACCATCGATCGGTATAAAGCCGCCGCCACCACCCGCGGCGCGTGCGCCTGCCAAGTCAGCATTAGCTTCGAAAACCGTGGCGCTGATCGTAGGTTGAACGCTATAGGTACGATGTATGATTTCACCGCCCGGGTCATCAATTGGAATGACCAGAACGACGCTGCCTTGGATGCGATACTTGAGTTTACCAATTTCAGTGACGAGATTCATCGCTTCCAGAAGTGAAATGTTACGTGCACGGAACGTGATGCTTGGAACACCCGAAGCCGCCGCTCCCTTGTCACCGCCGCCATCACCAAAATCAAAACCGAAGTCATCCGAAGGCGCTGCGGCTTGGGCCGCGCCTTCGAGCGAGCTGATGTTTAGAATAATGTTTACGCCGCGATTTTCGGGAATCAGCGCTTGATCGTCATGCTCAACGCTTTGTTCCTGCAGGAAGCCCATCACGTCGTGAATATTCGCCTGTCTAAAATCGACTTCCGGGATACGAATGCGATCCATCTTGTCGAGAATCTTTTTTCGAGCCATCTTATGGACATTCTCTTTCGTCGACCGAATATTTGTATCCTCATTTTTACCGGGCTCATCGACGCCGTAGTCACGCGGATTCCAGGTCTGGCTCACCATGCGCATCATATCGTTACGCGTGGACTCAAGTTCCATACGTGCACGGTCATTAATGGCCTGAGACAGCTTTGCGCGCCAACGAATGGCTTCGGTGTTCTCTGGCGAAATACTCAACACACCCTCAAAAGACTTAAGTGCTTCTTTGAATTCTTGCGCCACGAAGTAGTCGCGCCCAATACGTAGGCGCTCTTTGATTTCGTTCTGCTTGATACGGTATTCTTCGGTGCGCCAGCGACGTTTCGGAGCCTCTGTGATTTCCACTTTTCCTTCGAGTCGTTTTTGCAAAATGTCCACGAGGCGAGGCGCCTTGACATGCCCTTCAAGCGTAGCCTCTGTTGCGTATTTAACGGCCTCCTCGTAAACGTTGTGTTTCGTCAGCAATCTCGCGTGCTGATATTTGCACTCCGTGATTCGGTTACGAATAAAAAGAAGCTTTTGGCGAGCATCAGGGAGATAGCCGAGCGTTGACAGGGCACGGCGCGCTTCTTCAAAGATTTCAATCGCACGTACGTATTCGTGGTCTTCATATTCAAGCTCTGCAGCAGCAATTCGGTCTTCCGCGTGAAGGCGGTAGGCTTTACGGCGCAGCTGTTCAGATTCGCGCAACAGCTCGACATGTGCTTGCATCTTCGTAGGCAATGCGACGGCAGCGCCGTCTGAATTGGGCATAGCCCCGCCGTCCGGCGCGCCAGCGGCACCAAGTTCATCTCCGAGAACATCATTTTCTAACATGTCGACTTCATCGGGTTCATCGGGCTCGGCCACCTGATCTACAACAAGATCATCTCCAATATCGGGGAAATCGAGTTCGTCATCGGA
>JAPKCZ010000578.1 GCA_028822745.1 Kiritimatiellia bacterium
GTCTTCTGCGTGAGCACGCCTCCGTACGAGAACGCTACAGCGAGCAATTTTGTCACATCCTGGTTGACGAATATCAGGATACAAACACGATACAAGCTGAGCTGGTTGCTCTATTGGCGGGGCATCATCGCAACGTGTTGGTTGTCGGCGACGATTTCCAGAGCATCTACGCTTGGCGTGGCGCTGATTACAAAAACATCATGACTTTCCAAGATCGTTATCCTGATGCAAAAACCTTCAAGCTGGAAACGAACTATCGTTCTGTGCCCGAGGTGCTCGATGTGGCGAACGCCTGCATAAAGCATAATCCGCATCAATTTCAAAAGACGCTTCGCGCGACGCGCGACGCGTATCGCAAACCATCGGTGAAGCGTGTCTTTGACGGTGATGCGCAGGCACAGATGGTCGTTGAAAGCATCCAGCGCTTCCGACGTGAAGGCTATCGCATGTGTGACATGGCCGTGCTGTATCGCGCGCATTTTCATGCTTTGGATCTAGAACGACTTCTGCCACGCGTCCATATGTCCTACGTGATCACATCCGGCATTCGCTTCTTCGAACAGGCGCATGTAAAGGACGTGTGCTGCCTATTGCGCATCGTCGGCACACCGACGGATGAGATGGCTTTTCTGCGCCTACTCTGTTTGCTCCCTAAAGTGGGCGAAGTCACAGCGCGTAAAGCGTGGGCAAAATTGGGTTCTCGCTTTGATGTCAATGATCGCAATCAACGTGAGTTGCTGCGAAAGGCGTTGCCCCGCAAGGCGGTCGCACTTTGGCAAACGATCGAAAACGTCTTCGAAGGCTACGATGCCGACATCACAGGCAAGGAGACAGGGGAACTGGCGCAAGCGTTCATACAGGACTTTTATGCGCAGCACGCGGCCAACACATACGAAAATGCAGATCGACGCCTGGATGATGTCGCTGCGCTTTGTGATGATTGCTCAAAGTTCGAGGGCCTACGCGGATTCTTGTCTGATGTTGCATTGATGAGTAACGTCGACGCCGAAGGTGAGAATCCAGCTGCCGATGATTCCAACTGCATACGCCTCAGCACCATTCATCAAGCGAAAGGCCTTGAATGGCCGGTCGTCTTTATATTGTGGTGCAATGAAGGTATGTTTCCGTCACCTCGCTCGTTGACCGAATCCGAAGACAGCGATGCCGAGGAACGGCGTCTATTTTACGTTGCCGTCACGCGCGCCAAAGATGAGTTAACCATTTGTGCCCCTGAGGTACGCCGGACACGTGAAGGAGGTTTTATTCATTGTCCCGTGTCACGGTTTGTTGAAGAAATACCAGACGCACTGCTTCGTTATGAAACCGTCGGCGGCATTTAGGGCCTCTTGGCAAACAGGATTTCCCAAGTAACCAAAAGATCTGCTGCATTTTCGAACGAGATGTCCTAACCTAGTTTTGACATCAACTGATGCGGACTGAGCCGTGTTAGCCATTGATGTCTAGTCACGAGAAAGGCATACAATGAGTAACATTAAGAAATCTACGCGACGCTCCTTTATCAAAAACTCTGCCGTTACAATGGGGTTTTTGGGGCTTCAAGCTTGTGCGCATCGCAGTGCTACATTGCTGTCACCTTCAGCCGCCTCCATAGGGCCGGAGTCAGGCACGCAAGGATACGGTCCGCTGCAACCTGACCCAATGAAGATTATCAGCCTTCCGAAAGGGTTCACATACACCACATTTTCCCGTACCGGCGACCGGATGGATGATGGTTTAGCTGTTCCTGGAGCACACGATGGCATGGCAACGTTTGCGGGCCCCAAAGGGACAACGTTGATTGTGCGCAATCATGAGCTCAGTCCCGGTTCAACCAAGAGCGGTCCTTATGCAAATTCGGAAACAGCTTGGGCGGATACGGATAAATCAAAATTGTACGACCGTGGCAGTGATGAGAAGCCTTGCCATGGCGGAACGACGACCTTGGTCTTTGATACTAAATCACAGACCCTCTTACGCCATTATTATAGTCTGGCCGGTACGATTCGTAATTGCTCTGGGGGACCGACGCCTTGGGGGTCGTGGCTGAGCTGTGAAGAATCCGTCTCGCGAGCTGATGGAAAACTCGAAAAAGATCACGGCTACAATTTCGACGTTCCTGCGACCGCCGAAATTGGTCTGGTCGACCCTGTGCCGCTGAAGGCAATGGGCCGTTTCAATCACGAAGCGGTTGCCGTAGATCCGAAGTCAGGCGTTGTTTATCAAACCGAAGACCGCTCGGATGGCCTCAT
>JAPKCZ010000579.1 GCA_028822745.1 Kiritimatiellia bacterium
CGGGCGTGGAAATGTATTCAAGTCTCCTGCCGCAATAATAGCCGCATCCTTATGGTGCTTCTTAATGAAGTTCGTGATGTCGGCATTGTGAAGGGCTTGTGCCTGCCGGCGTTTGATGTATTTGTCCGGACGGCTCCTGAAGTGGTTGTTGATAAGGAAAATGGGACCGTTTCGTTCGAGTTCCGCTGCAACGGGCGTGAAGACAGCGACCTGTGGTGCGCGTGCAAAAACGATATCGTGCTCAGGAATGTGGACATTGATCACGCGCGGGTTTGAAAATGCCATGCCTGCAACAAGTGTGCTGCCGGTTGAGCTGATGGATGGGGTGCCGCTCAGTAATTCATCGGCAACACCCGGTTCGGCAAGACGTACGCGATCTGGGCGGTACAAGTAGGCTGATGTGATGCCGCGTGTATCGGCGCCCATTCGGTCAAAAACAGAAATGTACTCGGGGCCGCCCTCAGCACGAATGGTCAGTGCCAACTCCTGAAGCACATCCGGCATGCCATCACGGTTGTTGGCCGTTGCATAGTCCAGGTGCTTGCCTTTCAGTGCGCCGATATCCTGATCTTCGATCTCTTGAACCATAAGAATGTCAGGCGTGCGTAGGTCGTGGATAATCTGTTGGGCAAGACATTGCAGCCGGTCTGTGAATTCTTTATGTGAGAGCGGCACGTAATTGTAGACGCGCTTCGTTGAGGGAATTCGGAAATCCTTTTTGTCGAAAAGGTCATCCACCCTGTCGTAGAGATTTTCGAGGTTATAGGTCGCGACCGTTAGATGGGACGCGCTTACGGGAGAGCGACGTGGCTTGTTGGTTGCTGGGTCTAGGCCGGGTTTGAAGGAAACCGGAGTCAGCGCTTCAATGACGAAGTCGTATCCGTCCCAAGCGACCACGCCGATTACATCTTGTTCAAGCACGTCAAAGGTGCGGGTTGGGGGAATATAGGTACCCGGTTCGCCTGCAGCGTGGCGCAGGGCCGCATCACTGACGTGAATAAGAAACCCATTTCGATTGTCGAATCGCTTCTGCACATCATCAAGGGGGTGCTCATCGCGATAAACCCGGCGAGCAAGCGGGTTTCGCCGCCTCAGGAGTTTATGGTCGGGGCGCAAGAGCGTGGCGGAGGAGCTTATGTTGTTCCATCGCGAGACGTGATATCCTTGAACGGTACTGCCCGCTGGAATGCGACAGCGTTGCCCGAATCGACCACGCCAATACGCGTTGGCTGCAGCGTAGTCTTCGGGCGGGTTCGCGACGAATACGGGTGCTTCTGCATTAAGGTTAACGCCTTTACGTACAACGCGAACAAGCTGTGCGGATTCCAAAATGGGGGCACCACCATCTTCGGTGATTTCTCCGCGCAGGATGATTTCATCTCCGGGTGCTGGATAGTAGGGTTTTCCTTGGTAATCAAGTTTGCGTCCATGCGCGATGCGCACCATGACGCCATCAGGTGTCTCCTTTTTCCTGTCCGCACGCAATCGGGGCGCTTGAATGACAAAAGCGTATCGCATAAATCCACTTTCGGCTGCATAGGCAAGATTCGCAACAACGAGTCCCCTGACGACGCCCGGATAGGGCGTTTCAAGACCAAGTAGCGGTACGTCGCCTTTGCTGCTCTTGGTGCTGCGGTCGGCGACGGGCTTACTCGTGGTACAGCCGGACACAAAAATGGCAATAGTAACGGTCGCCAACATGAAAAGCATGCAGCTTGTTTGGTGTGTGAGCGTTTTCATAAATTCGCTTTCGGCTATACCTGAAGGTGGCTCGAATCCAATCCGGCCAGTAGGAAATGCCAACAACTATAGCGAATTTTTGTTTTCAACGAAAGCACGGGTTCCTACTCGGATCTGATCCCGATATGCGGACCGATCGGACAGCTTCTGAACCGCTTAAGTGAAGGCGTGAATATGATTATCATTTTCATAGGTGCTTAGTGGACAATTGTTTCGTTGCGTGCTTCAATGCGGCGCATGCACACAGATGGGGTAGACAATAGCAATAGCCGACGTATTGACCAGCGGGGGGCGCACCGTGGCCTGATGATTGCGGCGCTGTGTGTGCTGACTCTTCTCACGCTCTACTTACGCAGTGCGGGGCTTTTTCGAGGCCTTGAACGCGAATTCGTCTTTCATCCAGACGCGTCCAAGCAATTCCTCGCCCTGAATAATTTCCTGAATGGTATAGATCGCTGGCCCGTCGGTAATGTGACCTACTATGGCTATCCATACGGACTGAC
>JAPKCZ010000580.1 GCA_028822745.1 Kiritimatiellia bacterium
CAGGCCGCATGTCAGCGCCGCCATCCGCACTGAGTGACTGGGGGTGAGGAACCGTGCTGTTGAGGTTTCGGATGTACTTGAACTGGCCCGTGCGAATGGCGCGAATGGGATAGGGCACGGGCTGCGTTTTGTTGCCGACGATCACGCCGGTGTAGCTGAAGTACATCTCGTCGTTATGACGATTCGTTTTACCCCGAAGAACGTCGAGGAAACTCTTGCCGTCCAGCTCATCGGGCGCCCTTCCGCCGCCCACTTCGATAAAGGTGGGCAGGATATCCAAGAAACTCACCATGGCGTCGGTCGTGGCGCCGGCGGTGATCTGACCGGGCCAGCTGATGATCATTGGCACATGGATGCCCGTGTCATACAGGGAGTATTTTGACCGTGGAATGTGCGCCTCGTTGTCGTTTAGGTAGACCACCAGCGTGTTCTTTTCCAACCCAAGGCGTTGGAGCAACTCCAGGTCTCGCCCGAACTCGTAATCGCCGTAGAAATTCGAGGCGTCGTAGCCCGAAAGCCCGTTGGGCAGCTCGGTTAACTCGGGCCCGTGGGGCAACGACGCTGCGTGAACCAGGAAGAATGGCGCGGCTGAGTCTTCGCGAAGGAAACGCTCCATCGCCGCGTAATCCGTTTTCCGATGGCGGTCATGGAGCGGGCTCTCGGCACCCGGCACCAGCTCTTCGCTCTTCTTGATGTAAGAGTCCCACTTGTAATTTGCGTTCTTGAACTTGATGCCGTCTTTGCCGACCAGGGCCGTCCGGTAGCCGAGTTCCTTCATGTAATTCGGCATCGACTTGATCCCGGGCTTGAAGCCCGAGTGGTTCGGGTGCGCGCCGTTCTTGATCGGATAGAGCCCCGAGAGCAACACCGCGCGGTTGGGCGTGCATATGGACGAAGTGCAATAAGCGCTCTTGAAGAGCATGCCCCGCGTGGCGAAGGCGTCGATGTTCGGCGTATGACTGGGATTCGCGCCATAACAACCGACGCTGGCTAGGTATTGGTCGTCGGCTATGTATAGGAGAATGTTCGGTTTGTCGCCCGCCTCGGTTCCGGCGCCGAAGGCATGCGAATGGCCCATGGCCCCGACCGCGACCAGCGCCGCGACCATCGAAAGAAACCCGCATCTTTTCATAGCGTTCATTGTCAATCTCCCTTGATCATGTCCAAAGACGCCTTTGATGTCCTAGCGCATCTCGTGTTATCCAAAGGTCAAGTCCTCTCCGAATCATGTGTCCTTGAGCAGCCCTGACAAATCGGCGACGTATACCGCTCGTGTCGTCCCGCGCAGGCCGTTGAAGCAGACGTAGCGCCACGTGCGCCGGCCCCAGGCGGGGTGAAGGTCAATGCGTAGCTCATTCTTCTTGCCAGTGTAGGGAGGTGTATTCGCTATGCGTGCGATGGGCACATTCGTCGCGGCGGCGAGGTCGACCCATGAGAGCGGGGAGGTGCCGTCACCGAAGACGTCGTGCTTGGCATAGTTGTCGGTGAGGATGTACTTCCCGCTCGGGTGTACCGTCGGATGCCCACCGTCTCCGGGCGCTTCGGTCATGACACGTCGATCCGTGCCATCGTAACGCGCCTGGATGAACTGGTAGTTCTCGCCGTCCGCCTTGAGGTTCATAAATACGTGCTCGTTGTCCGGGTGCCAGTTCGGGTGGTTGCCCCCTTTGTCGGCCCACTCGGTGTTGGGAATCGCTACGCGAATGTCCGAACCGTCCGGCTTCATGGTGATCAGCTGCGGCCGGTACTTCTTGCCGCTGTCCGGCATGTAGCGCAAGACCAGCATGAGGCGGCTGTCGTCGGGGCTCCACTTCACGTGGAAACCGTAGAAGCCGCCGGGGCCGTAGCGCGCCACATCGATCCGCGGCACCGCCTCCTCAACGATCTTTTTGAAGGACGCGATCATTCGCACCGCTCCGGTCTCAGTGTTCGTTACGTAGAGGCCGTCGTTCTCGACCGCGCCGCGGTTGACAGGTATGTGCTCGGGCGGCACGTGGACGCCGTAACCCATCTGGGTGTAGCTGATGCGGCGCAGGCACGAGGAAGCGGCCCACTTCCCGTCGCTTGAGACCATATAGATCGTCCCTTCGAGCCGCTTCTTGCTGCCCGTCGCGGGATCCATTTTCACGCCAAAGGGGCGCCAGGTCTTCAAATCAACATCGTTAAAGAACAGCTCCGAGTCGTCGGCGCCCCACTGGGCCTGCGCGCCGAGCTGGGTGTCGGCGCCGTATGTTTCGGCTAC
>JAPKCZ010000581.1 GCA_028822745.1 Kiritimatiellia bacterium
AGTAATTTGCACGGGGCGTGCCCTTCCCCCCGAGCGGGGCTTGAGGGTCGAAGTCATGTACAATATTAAGGGTACGCTGCCATTCCCCTCACGCCCTCTTCCCCGACTCTTGGCCATATTTCCTATGAGAATGAATTCGATGACAGTCACCGGTGGGGCACTCATTGCCCTGATGATTGGGACTTCAAGCACCTGGGTAGGCAGGCAAGGGGCGGTGCCGCAAGCGCCACTCACCGAGGCTGGTCAAAAACTTGATACGCCCTATGCCGATCAGCTCAACCAACTGCGTACCGAGCTCACCGCCAAGCTACCGCAGAACGATCAGGCCAATGCCGATACGCTGAATGAGTTCCTGGCCAGCGGCGCGCTGGACGCCAAGCTCGCGAAATACGTCGTCCTGCTCGAGGCTACGCCTCAAGGCCTGGCAGAGTTCGCCGAGCAGGGAGAAGAGAAGAAGGCGTTGGTCGAGAAGATGCTGGCGGACGCCGCCCTCATGAAGCAGATGTTGGTGGCGGACGGCGCCGCGAAAGGCAAGTACGGCCGGGCGATGGAAATCTACACCGCCATCCAAGGGGTGAGCGATAAGGCTGGGAAGGGTGTCCTGCAGCGACTGGCGCTCGCCGTCAGCCTGGAACACGCGGTTCCGATGAAGCAAGCGAACCCGACGGCCCGGACAGAAGCCCCTGAGACAATCGACCCGGTAAATCGCTACCTTCATTACGAGAAGGCGTACCTGGGTGGAGAATTGGACCCGGCGTTCGATCTCCTCAGTGCCTGGGAGCTCCGCATGGTCGTTAACGGGGACGAGCCGGACGAGACCCTCACCTGGGGGCGCAATATGCTTCGGAATTTCCGACCCGACCACATCTTCAACACGAACGATGGCTGGCGCTATGTGAGTATCGTCAGTTCCGACGTCAAGTACGGGTCAGAGAACGTCAAGCACGACAGCCCTGACTTGCAGAGATATCAGAACATCCTCATGAACGGCGGGGTGTGCGGCCGGCGTGCGTTCATCGGACGCTTCATTCTGCGCGACTTCGGGATCCCCACCATTGCTCGTCCCAGTCGCGGTCACGGAGCCCTGGCACGCTGGACGCCCGAGGGCTGGGTCGTCAATCTGGGCGGAGGTTGGGGTTCTGGCTGGACCCCCACACCCTATAGAAAGGACCTCGATTTCCTCGCAACTACGCAGGCGCGAAACAACCGGAAGGCGTTCCTGAAGGTCAAGCGAGCCCAGTGGGTCGGCGACGTCCTGGGAGAAAAGCGGACCTACGGCGAACACGACGGCACCCCCGGCTTCTGGAACGGCGTGGCGCTCCGCACCCAGCGGGCCATCATCGAGGAGTCAAAAGCCGTGACACTCGGCGCCCTCGGTGAAGACCTCGGCGAGGCCAATGAACCCACAGTGGCGGAGGCGCTTCTCGCCTCACCGGTCACGCCCGAGCACAAGAAGATCACCTACGGTCAGGACGGCGTCATTTCGATGCCGGCCGCCGCATACAGCAAACCGTCGGGCAACACGCGGGAGGTCTTTGCCATGAAGAGCTTCGGCGGTGGTCTGCAGATATTCCTCCCCCGTTTCTTCCCTAAGGGGCAGACAGTTCTGCGCGGCGGCACCTGGAAGGGCGACGCCGATGCATGCACATCCGGGAAGCGTCTCCTCAGCGGTGGCTTCGGAAGATATGATAACTGGGGGCTACGGGCAGCAATGACGCCTTCCGGTAACGAGACCCCGCGTGAGCTGACGATTGATTTGGGTGACGGCGTAACGATGGAGATGCGTTACATCAAGCCCGGGACGTTCGTGATGGGTGGCGCAAGCACTACCGATGGCAGGTTCGAATGCGTCGAGGTGCCCAACCACGAGGTCACACTCACCCGGGGTTTCTATCTGGGCAAGTACGAGGTGACGCAGGCGCAGTACGAGGCCATCATGGGCTCGAACCCCAGCCGATCGACCAAGGCTCCGGACTGCCCGGTCGATAATGTCGGCGAACCTGACGCGCTGACATTCTGTGGGAAGCTCACGGAAAAGACCGGGCTCGATGTGCGGCTTCCCACTGGAGCCGAGTGGGAATATGCCAGTCGCGCGGGCCGTGATACGAAGTGGTTCTTCGGCAACGATCCCTCGCAGATCGGGGAGTATGCTTGGTTCACGGACAACGCGGGCGCCAAGTCGCATCCCGTAGGTCAGAAGAAACCTAATCCGTGGGGTCTTTACGACATCTACGGCAAC
>JAPKCZ010000582.1 GCA_028822745.1 Kiritimatiellia bacterium
TGACGATCACGCGATCATGCAAAGGACGAAGGTTCATACATACTCCTCTCTTGATTGAGACTGAAGAACGCTGAGAAAACCCGGCTGGCTAAGCCAACCGGCGATGTTGTTAGCACTCTCGTGCAGCGAGTGCTAATTATATGGACGGGTGGTGACAAATTCAAGAAGGGATGTGGAGATCGATGCTGCGATTGTCGAGATTCGCTTAAGGTCGAACCTATGGCAGGGAAAACCCTACCCGACTGATGACGGGAGATGAGCCGCATCGTGACACCTCAAAACCGCCACGACGCAAGTCACCTGATCACCGCGCGCTAGCGACGCGGCACCACTGATACGGATACACGCCTTTTCCGATATGCGCCTGAAAAGTCCTGCATGATCCGGTGTCCAGCAGGAATCCGTAGTCGGCCAACGCCTGCCCGGACTCGGCGAGTTCAGCCGAATCCTTCGCTGCATCCTCCCGACCGCCGGTCCAGTAGCCCGGTATTAGCGCATACACAGGGCCGCCTCGGGTCCTGACGATATCGTGAATCTTGTTGTCGTATGCCGGTCGCGCCTGCGGAAACGCCGACCTGATCGTGGCAAAGGCAACCGTATCGGGGAACATCGGCACCAGCCAGCCGAGCGGCGGATCGCCGGCAGTGAGCAACACGGTTGTCGTCTGTGGCGCGGGCAGTTGCGGCACATCTGCGACGAACATCTTCTTCGCCCAGGGTTCATGTCCCCAGGAATGGGCGCCTCCAATCAGCACCCCGATAGAGCTCAGTACCAGCACCACTCGCGCCACATTCCGTGCCGCACGCCGGGCAAGCACCTGCGTGAGCAACAAGTAAATGAAGAGAGGCACGCAAAGCTCGATGGCCACCAGATACCGCTGAATGCTGAACGCCTTCATCCACACGAGATACCCAATGGCGACATAGGCCACCACGTAGCGGACACGCCCTTGCGTCTGCGCACAAGCGTTGCGATGACCCACCACCAGAAGATCACGTACGCTGCGGCCCAGATTGCCTGATGCAGTTCCACCTGGCCCACGCGATGTGGATTAATTGAAAAGACAAACGGGAAAACCAAAGCCTCCCAGATGCTGCTCGGGAGCCACTTTGTATCCACGGCCCCGACGCTCGATGTCAGTGCACTCGGGAAAATGGCACTGTATTGCGGATAGACCGGATTTCCGTACAGGCGCCACAGCTCGAGAAACCAGTACCCCCCCGTTGCAGCCAGACCGAGCAGCACGCCAACGCCGAAGACAAACGCCACGCGCAGGCGTGCAATGGACGATATTGGAGCAAACAGCAGCCCCCCGCACAGCGCGACTGAATAGACGACGGTGGTGAGCTTCAACCCCGCACCCAGACCGGAGATCACACCGCCGATTGCCACGGTCAACAGGACGCGCGCGCTCACCTCGGCCAGCCGGGACCAAACCGTCATCACGATCAGCAGGGCCCCGAGGCAAAAAAGCGACGTTGTGTTGTCGCCCATCGAATTGCCGATCCCGGACATGAAGTTCGCAGTAAAACATCCGGCGAGCGCGAGCCAGAATGGCGTCCGATACCGCTCCTGCTCCGGCAGATCGGCAAACACCAGACGGCACACGCCAAGCAGCAGCACAAAGTTGAGCCCCTGCAGAACGCCCATGACGAAGCCCACCAGCATCGCCGGCAGGTGCATCGCCATCAGGTAGTAGGGAACATCCAGCAGCGGGTTGAAATAGCTCTGCATTCCGGCGGGCGCCAGGTCGATGGCCATCTTCCCATGCAGCAACGCAAACGCGTTGTAAAGATGATAGTTGCGAACATCCCAATTCGAATCCGCACCCTGCATCAACGAATAGACACCGTATATCAGCGGCACGATCCAGCATGCGCGCGTCAAGGCGCGAGGGCTGTTCATACTCGGCATGAGGAACCAGCGCCCGCGCGCGGTGGAATTTCTATTCATTTCGTTTTACGTAACAAATGATCAGACTATGCCTTGAACGCCCAGAATTTTGCGGCAAAGAAATTGACAAACATTCCTGCGACAGAGCCGCAAGCCACGGCAATCAGAGGGACCAGCCGTGAGCCATGAACGGTAAGCACAACGACCGAATACGCTGCGTAGTTCACACTGGCGCCGCCGAGCATGGATAGCAGATAGCGCCACCATTCGACCCACACGGACCTCTCGGCTCGCTCGCGGAAAGTGTGCCGCCGGTTGATACGCCACGTCACCCAGAC
>JAPKCZ010000583.1 GCA_028822745.1 Kiritimatiellia bacterium
CGGTGGTGTGGCAGCACCTTTTCGGGGTCTATGGCCACCCCGAGGTCTACGTGGTGCTCTTGCCGCCTCTGGGCATGGTCGCGGACATCATCACTGTTTTTTCCCGCAAGAAGCTTTTTGCCTATCGAACGGTTCTCTACACCGTATTTGGCACGGGCATTCTGAGTTTTACGGTTTGGGCGCATCACCAGTTCATTTCGGGAATTGATCCGCGTATGGCGAACGTGTTTACGATCACGACGCTTCTCATCTCGATTCCCATTGCCGAGATGATGTTTGTCTACATCGCGACCCTCTGGGGTGGATCGATCACGCTCACTACCCCCATGCTCTGGGCGCTGTCCTTTATCGCAGAGTTCTTGCTCGGCGGCGTGACGGGCATCTTCCTGGGAGCCAGCGGTGCCGATGTGTACTTCCATGACACTTATTTTGTTCTCGCCCATTTCCATTACACGTTCTTCCCGATCGCGATTATTGGGTTCTATATGGGGATCACTTACTGGTTTCCCAAGATGTTTGGACGGAAGATGAATGAGACCTGGGGCAAGGTGCATTTCTGGGGAACTGTCATTCCGTTCAACTTGATATTTATCCCGCTCTTCGTGCTCGGGGCTGCGGGACAGCACCGCCGAATCTATGACTTCAGCTATTTCCCTGAACTGATGCAGCCGGGCTTTCAGGACATGCGAGTGCTCGCCACGGTATCGCTATTGGTCATGCTGGCTTTCCAGGTGATCTTCCTAGTCAACTTCTTTTACAGCTTGTGGTGGGGGGATAAGGCTGGGAAGAACCCTTGGAAGGCCAACACCTTGGAATGGACAACGGAGTCGCCGCCGCCCCATGGTAACTGGGAAGAACTCCCCCACTGCTATCGCCCCCCCTACGAGTACAGTACGCCAGGCCGTGAAGAAGATTATTGGCCGCAGAACGTCCCGGGTTGATCGAAAACCGCGGTAACGATTCGGAGTAGATTTTAGATATGTCCGCACGACCGATCGCAACGACACGTAGTGCAGCGGGAATATCCACACCCAAGCTCGCGGTGTGGTGGCTCATCGTTTCCGAGATCGTCATCTTTGGCGGCCTGCTCGGTGGCTATATCATGTACCGTCTTGCGCATCAGGACTGGGCGGAACAAGCCGCTCATACCAACACCTGGATTGGGGCATTCAATACTCTGGTGCTGTTGACATCGAGCCTGTCGGCGGTGCTGGCCCACAAGGCTGCGGCTGAAGGCAATGGTCCCAAGGCCGCAAAACTCTTGTGGCTTACAATTCTCGGAGCGGTGACCTTTCTGTGTGTGAAGGCGTTTGAGTGGACTACCGAAATCAGTCTGGGGTACACGGTTTCTTCGAACGGGTTCTGGTCCTTCTACTACACAGCAGCCGGCTTGCATGCGGCTCATGTGATCGCTGGTGCGATCGCCATGGCCATTGTGGCGATTGATGCAGCGAAGTATCAAGAGTTACATCGAGTCGAAATCTGTGGGATCTATTGGCACTTCGTCGATCTTGTCTGGATCTTCCTCTTCCCACTCCTCTACATCGCGAAGTAGGTGAAGCATGTCTGAACAGAGTCATGGAGCAGCGAGCCACGAGGATGATCACCACGTCAACTACGTGAGGATCTGGGTGTGGTTGGTGGTTCTGCTTGCCGTCAGTGTCGCCGGGCCGATGTTTGAGATCTTCTGGCTGACGATGGTCACCGCGTTTGGGATTGCGTGCGTAAAGGCCTACATGGTGGTTACGCGTTTCATGCATATTACGTCCGAACCCCGGTATATCACCTACATCGTGGTGACGGCTCTAGTCTTCATGTTGCTTTTCTTTGCAGCGGTGGCTCCCGATGTCATGAACGCGGAAGGCACTCAGTGGCTGAAGCCCACATGGCTGAGCCCTATACCCGAGTAATTTTTCCTTCTTGAGATCGTCGTGGTCGTTTGAGGTCCAGATTCTGTGACCCCCATCAGCAATTCGCCGCCGCCCCGGGTGGCATCCGATTTGAATCGATCCCAGGTGCTCTCGAATGGCGTCCTTGCGATGCTGCTCTTCGTGATCTCGGAGACCATTCTGTTTGGCGGCATGATCAGTGGTTTTCTGATCATCCAGGCGGTGGCACCGATTTGGCCGCCTCCGGGTCAACCGCGGCTTCCCATTGAAGCCACAGGGTTTAACACGGGTGTACTTTTTCTGAGTGCATTCGCCCTCGCCAATGCGCACCGTCTCCTG
>JAPKCZ010000584.1 GCA_028822745.1 Kiritimatiellia bacterium
GTCTGTTGGTCGTAGGGGACGCGTGGAACGGTCGATGAGGCAGAGTCCGAGGCGTTTTTCGATGTGAGACACGATTTGGCTCACAGCGGACTGAGTGATACCGTTGAGCTGCGCTGCTTGGGAAAAGCTGCGGTGCCGAACGACGTCACAATAGACTTTTAGAGACTCGATTTGCATAACCTCTATAAATCGCACGTTTCTAATGTTTTGTCAATCGAGGGATTAATTATGCTAATGCTTAGTTTGCCTTAAAAGTGATGTTATGGCTTGATCGCTTGGATCACGTTGCGCATACTGCACGATCTAACACGGAGGATAGTAATGCCGAGATTTCGCTTTGTAGCAATGGATTCGAAGGGTGGGGAGAGCGAAGGGGTTCTCGACGCCGCGGATCAGTCCGAGGCGGTGTCCCTCATTCGTGCGAAAGGACTTTTCCCAACATCAGTCAACGCACTGAGCGGTGGCGGCGGCCCGGCTGCCGCTAAACCCGGGTTGCAGGCTACCAAGACTAAAAAGTCCGCAGCCAAGGGGCTCAAGATGGAGCTCACTTTGCCGGCGTTTCTTGGCGGCGGCGTGAAGCTCAAGGAACTGACCGTTTTTACCCGCCAATTGGCAACGCTGGTCGAGGCCGGGTTGCCCCTGTTGCGAAGCCTTCGCATTCTGCTGCAGCAGGAGAAATGCCTCGGTTTACGTACCGCACTGAGTGGCATGGGTGAATCGGTTGAAGGCGGAAACACTTTTTCAGAATCGCTCGGTATGTACCCGAAGATTTTTGACAACCTCTTTGTCAATATGGTCAAAGCTGGTGAGGCCGGTGGGGTTCTCGATGTGGTTCTGAATCGTCTCTCCGAATTCATGGAAAAGGCGGAACGGATTCGTCGTAAGATTAAAGGCGCGATGGTTTACCCTGTCGTTGTGCTCGTTGTGGCGATGTTGATTCTCTGTTTTCTTCTCGTTAAAATTATCCCGCAATTTGCAATTATTTTCGACGACATGCTCGACGGTGCACAGTTGCCGGGTCTGACGCAATTCGTGATCGATGCAAGTCATATTCTTGTTCATTACTGGTATCATGTCATTATGGTCGTTGCTGCAGTCGTCGCTGGATTGAAGCTGACCAACCGCACGAAGAAGGGTCATTTCTTTTTGGATATGGTTAAAATTAAGTCACCCTTGGTTGGCCCTCTGATCATGAAAACTGCCGTCGCTCGTTTTTCGCGAACCTTGGGAACGTTGATGACGTCCGGGGTGCCGGTCCTGCAGGCGCTTAATATCGTGCGCGACACATCGGGCAATGCCGTTATTGCTGCTGCTACTCAGGAAATTCATGACGCCGTTAAAGAAGGCGACAGCATGTGCATGCCGATGGAAGCTTCGGGTGCGTTCCCTTCGATGGTTGTAAGCATGGTGGACGTCGGCGAAGAGACTGGCGCTTTGCCTGACATGCTCCTTCGTATTGCCGACAACTATGAGGATGAGGTCGATACGGCTGTTGAAGCGTTAACCTCGATCATCGAGCCGATCATGATTGTTATGTTGGCTCTCATTGTTGGTACCATCGTCATCGCGATGTTCGTTCCGTTGATCTCGATCATCACTGAGATGTCCTAAGTTGGGACCGCGTTGCGCGGCGCTGCGAAAAGCGCCGATTAGAGGGTGTGCTATCTAAGGGATGTACACCTGTAGCCAGTAAGTGGCGTCGCTGAACAGTGGGGATATGTCGATCACTTGCGTCGTCGAGGTGCTGCCCGGGACATCATTGATTATCACTGCTGTGTTCGTTGCGACAACGCCGAATGAACGGTAAACCTTGTAACGTCGGCTCGCCTTTGATTTAAAGCGTAAGCGGATGCGGGTCGGGGACTGTTTTTTGATACTGTCGAACTGAAGCCTGTCGGTGTCGACAATGGGCGACGTGTCGGCCGTATATTCCTGAAGCGTCGTCATGCTGTCCCCGTCCGTATCTGCCAATTCCAGAAGATCAAGGTCATTGGTTAGGCTATAGTACTGGTCAATCCAGGCATAGGGGATACCGTTGCTTGTCGTCAGCTGAATGAAATCGGCAGTCAGATGCATTGCGCGTTGCATAAGCACGTGCAATACGGTGTTTGTCTCTTCTCCTATTAAAACATCGCCCGTCCAACCATCAAACACGTAGTAGGCACTGCCGGAGACGGATAGCGTACCTGTTGACCCGAGTGCCAGCCATTCGTTGGCGCCGTT
>JAPKCZ010000585.1 GCA_028822745.1 Kiritimatiellia bacterium
CGGCGATTTTGTGCGAGATTTCTACGGACAACCGCAACCGCACGGCGTCTGAGATTCGCGCCATCCTCACGCGCAACGAAGGCAAGCTGGCCACGGCGGGATCGGTGAGCCGATTGTTTCATCGCAAGGGGCAGATCATGATCGCGCGGGCCAACGCGGAGGAGGATGCGTTGATGGAGCTGGCACTGGAAGCGGGTGCGGAGGATTTCAAGACGGAGGAGGAGGGTTATGAGATCCTGACTGCACCGGAGGATTTTGAGTCGGTGCACAAAGTGATCGAGGAAAAGGAGATTCCCTCAGAATCCGCCGAGATCACTTCGCTGTCGGAATTATCTGCACCGGTGGCCGGTGAAAAGGAAATGGAAAAGGTGAACCGCCTCGTGGATCTACTGGATGATCACGACGATGTGCAGGCGGTGTATTCGAATGCCGAGCTGGGCTAGGCGACCATTCGGTCGATGGCCTCTGGCAACCGAGATTGGGAACGCGCGAACAGTGCGTTGCGATCGTCCTGCGTGAGCTTTAACTTCCCTGCCTTGGTGGCGATCAGCGCGTTGAGTGCGAATTGTGCGTAGTCAGCCAGTCCCTGTCTTGGGGCGATGGAAAAAACGGCCATGGTCAACCCGAACACGATGAGGTGGTGCCCGGGGATTTTTCCATTCTGCGCAGCCTTGAGCATCCGTTGCACCACGCGTTCGTCCTGCAACGGGTGCAAGCGTGACAAAAAATCGAGACCAAAGCGTTTACTGGCCGGAGAAAGCTGGAGCCATTCGGGGTGGTTGCCGAGAAATTCCTGATCCAAGGCAATTAGCTCATTGGTGCGACCGCGACTGGCCAGACGCTGGGCTTGGGCAATCACGGGCATTTCGATGGGCTCTAGAATCGTGGTTCGATATTGCTCCAGCAGCACGGACAGATCGGTGGTGGAGCTGAGGGTAGCAGTGCCCAACGCCGCGGCCATGAGGTCGGCACACATTAGCCCCTCGAGCGCATCCAGTTGCGCTTCATAGGGATGCTGCCTTGAATTAGGCAGCGTTCTATTTTTAGGAGCCGTTAACACAAGGCGATTTTGGGGTTTTTTTGACCAAAAGTAAACAATTTGGCCCAGTCGGATTTCCATTGCACGTAACGCGACGTATCAGTAGTCTCTACCACCGCAAAGCGCACTTTTGCATAATGAAGGAAAATAAATTGTTCCGACGTTTTTGTCGATAACCAGCCCGAGCTGGGTGTGACCCTGTGTATACTGGGTAACCCGCTGAGCGACCAAGGGGACTTTAACCAATAGTATGGCAAACCAAACCACAGAACAGGAAGTCATCTCCGAGAAGACAAACGCTAATAAGCCGAAGTATCCCGGTATTCCAGTCACGTGCAGTGGGAATCACTTGATGGCGGAGCATGTGGAGACGCGGATCACGGAAGGTGGGGTGTTTTACCCCATTACACCCTCAACGGAGGGAGGCGAGCTATATCAGCAGGCGTTTGCCCAGGGAAAACTGGATGTTTGGGGGAACCAGAAGATTGCCATTGAGTGTGAGGGCGAGCATGCAGCGCAGGGCGGGGCGACGGCGTTTGCAGTAACGGGCAAGCGGACGGTGAATTTCACTTCCGGGCAGGGCATTGCCTATGCGATGGAGCAGTATTATCACGCGCCGGGCAAGCTCTCGACGATGGTGCTGGAGGTTGGCGCGCGCGCGCTCACGAAGCACGCGCTGAATGTCCACTGCGGGCATGACGATTTTTACGGCGCGCTGGACACGGGCTGGACGATGATGGTGGCGCGCGACGCGCAACAGGCGGCGGACTCGGCCATCATCCTGCGCAAGGTGTGTGAGCTGGCGCTGAATCCGGGCATGAACATTCAGGACGGCATGCTGACGACGCACTCGGAGCGGACGTATCGAGCGCCGGAAGCGGATTTGCTGCGGGAGTATTTGGGCGCGCCGAATGACATTATTGAGTGTCCAACGGAGGCGCAGCGGGAGTTGTTCGGGCCCAAGCGGAGACGTGTGCCGGAGATGATGGATTTAAAGAACCCCGTCTTGCTGGGGCCGGTGCAGAATCAGGAGCATCACATGAATGGTGTGGTCGCGCGCCGGAACAATTTCAACGAGCCCATCCTCGGCTTCATCGAGCAATGCAGCGAGGAGTTCGCGCAGTTGACCGGCCGGCGCTACGGGCTGATTCAAGATTACAAAACCGAGGACGCGGACACGG
>JAPKCZ010000586.1 GCA_028822745.1 Kiritimatiellia bacterium
GAAGAGGTTGGGGTACTCTTCCGCCAGCGGCTGCAGGAGATGGAGCGCGACTCTGGACAGAGTATGGCGGAGAAATTGGCGACATTCCGACGGAAAAACGACAGCCTCGTCGCCTGTGCCAGCATTCTGCGGCATACGATGGGGCGGGGCATGAAACACCCTGTGCGGGCGGCGCGCATGGTCGCCCGAAGGGCCAGGCAACACCTTTGTCGCTCAGCTGGCTGATGAATCCCTTTCGATAGCGGCAAGCCGCCGACTTCTCACCCCACTCCCAGCCCAGACCAGCAGAATCAACAGGCAGCCGCCACTCACGGTGCGGGCGATGGTGACAGGTGTGGAGTGATACGTGAACTCCACTTCGTGGTCACCGGCGGTGATGGGAATAGCCCGCCAGACGTAGTTTGCTCGCACGATCTGCACGGGACTACCGTCGACCGTGGCTTGCCAATGGGGATGGTAGTTGTCCCCCACCAGCAGCATGCGCGGCCCTGTGGCACGGACGCTGGCGCGAATCACACCTTCGTGATAGTCGTAAGTGGAGGGCGAAACAGAGTCGCCCGTGCGGTCCGCATCGACGCCTGGCAAGGTGATCGGGGCAGGCTCCTCGAGCACCACCGTGCGCGACAGATCGATCAGACCATCACGAAGGGTCTGTAGGATTTTC
This sequence comes from Kiritimatiellia bacterium, assembly GCA_028822745.1. Lineage (GTDB taxonomy): Bacteria > Verrucomicrobiota > Kiritimatiellia > UBA8416 > JAIOPI01 > JAPKCZ01. The sequence continues at coordinate 665 of JAPKCZ010000586.1, forward strand.
GCTTCGTCTGTCAGCACGACGGCGTGTGGGAGCAACTGAAACCACGGTAAAACCTCCCGGTTTTCGTATAGGCGGAGTCCCTCGGCGGCGAATACCTCCGGAAATCTTCTCGCTTCCAGCTTGATGGGACCGGGGGTGACGACATAACGCGCGTTGACCAGGTTGAGCAGAGGTTGGATCGCGCCAAGCAGTTGGTCGTCGCTATGCTGCACCTCTTGCTGCTGAAAGTATTTGGCCCTGTAGATGTCCTCGACCGGGAGAAACTCCTGTAGCAGCCGGTCATATCGCCGCAACGTGTAGTTGTTGAAGGCGGTCACGACGTCCGCCCCAGGCAGGTGAAACCGGTGATCGTTCAGGAACGTACTACCCGGGACCGTGTAGATGCGGAACTTGCCCGGTTGCTGGCGGAGAAACTCAACGGTTTTCGGATTCGCCAGGCGGAAATCCGTCCAGCGAGCAGGCTCCTCATAGTGCAGAAAAAGACGATCGATCCGCCAGGTATCGATCAGAGTCAGAGCCATCAATCCGAGTACGACGGGGGTGACACCCAGTCGACCTTGCAGACGTAGTGTGAGCAATGCCGTACCCGCGCCGGCGACACATGCCACGAGAAAAGCCCCACGCCCCACCCAGCTCACGTTGTGGGACATCAGTTGACGATTGTACTCCGGCATGTCCGTCCACATGATCGCCGCCCAGGCCTCGAGCACGGCCCCGGGTACGACGGCCGTCATCAGGGCAAATCCAGTCAATCCCCCACCTACGTACAACACCCGCCGCAACAGTTCCTGCCGCTCCTGCTCTGGTCCCTGTAGCACTGCCTCCAGTGTGATGGCGGCGAGTGCGATTGCGGGAAAGGCGAAGAGGAACGCCGCCTGGCCGATGGCGCGCAACACTTTTGCCCCTGGCAACAGATGGTAGGCCAGCCAGTGGACGGGTGTGTGCTCGCCCAGGGTATAGGCCGCCACGGTGCCGGAGAGCAACGCCAGGAACAGGATGAGTGGACGTCGTCGCGCCCACGGTACTGCCACGACTCCCATGAGCAAGGCGAGGATACCGAAATACTCTGAATTGAGTTTCATCGGATTCCGGCCCCAGTATCTGTTTTCCGGGTTCTTGGGGTCGTCAAACCCCCCAAATTCCGGAATCACCAGCGATGCGATCTCTTCTGGATGCAGTGACCAACTCTGCGCAAGCATCAGCTGCTCGACCTCGGAACGCCCTGTCTGGTCCTGGATGGCAGCCCGTTTGGACTGCGTCTTGACATGCAGGAATGCTGGAAACGCACCTTCGGCGCCAAGACCAAGCCCCAAGGCGACGGCCAAAGCGAACAGCCCAATCCGCTCTATGAGGTGCTTTTTCTCCATGCCCTCGCGGAATTGGGCTATCACTTTATAAATGAGGTAGAGACCGAGACCCAGTAGCGCGTACTGCAACATCTGCAGATGCGGCGAAAACACGCCGAGGGCGATAAGGACGGACATGAGCACCCACCAGCTAGACGCCCGTCTGCCACCGGTCATGCCGCGCTCGAGACACAGACAGA
>JAPKCZ010000587.1 GCA_028822745.1 Kiritimatiellia bacterium
CACCGCCTGTTCGAACTCCTCAGGCGTGAAAGGGATGTCCATACGGTAAATTTTGCCGGATTCGTAAAGCCGTTTGATATGCTCTTGAAGGCGGAAAACTTTTGGGCCGTCAGGCGTATCGTAGCATCGAATGCCTTCAAAAACACCGGACCCGTAATGCACCACGTGACTCATGAGGTGGATGCTCGCATCGGCCCAATCGACCAACTCGCCATCCATCCAAACTTTTCCCTGACCAAACGTCATGCGTTCTCCTTCTGAAATTGATTTGAACCGCAGAGCCTACAAAAACTGCCCTTCTGAGTCAAGACAGGCCACAGAGGAACAGCGTGGTGCCAAGGGGTTGTGTCATCAACCCCGACGAGAAGACGCCTCAGGCGAGGATGTTCTTCACGATGTGCGTTTCTTCGACGCCGGTTGGGCTTTGATTGAGCCCCTGGAATTTGACCGTAAAGCGTTTGTCGTCAATGCCAAGGCAATGCAGGACCGTTGCGTTCAGATCGCGGATGTGTACGGGGTCTTTGGTAATGTTGTAGCAATAGTCGTCAGTTTCGCCATGCATCACGCCCCCTTTGATGCCCCCACCCGCAAGCCATGTGCTGAAGCAACGTCCATGATGGTCGCGTCCGTTGTTCAACTTGCCCTGGCTGTAAACCGAGCGCCCGAATTCGCCACCCCAAATAACAAGTGTGTCATCCAGAAGACCGCGTTGCTTGAGATCAATAACCAAACCTGCGGAGGCTTGGTCCGTGTCGCGGCACTGCGCGGTCAGGTCACGAACCAGAGATTCATGTTGATCCCATCCGCGATGGAACAACTGGATAAACCGGATATCGCGCTCCGCCATGCGTCTGGCCAACAGGCAGTTGTAGGCATACGTTCCCGGCAGACGCGCATCCTGCCCATAGAGCGCAAACGTACTTTCCGGCTCGTCGGAGAGATCCGTAATTTCGGGGGCCGATGCCTGCATGCGGTAAGCCATCTCGTACTGATAATTACGTGCTTCAATTTCAGGATCCCCGGTCGCATCCAGCCGTATTCTATTGAGCTCGGCCAGATCATTGAGCATGTTGCGCCTGCTCTTACGGTCCACGCCGGACGGATCGTCGAGGTAAAGAATTGGCGTCGCGCCACCGCGCAACTGAACGCCCTGATGACTCGACGGAATAAAGCCACTGCCCCACAGACGTGAAAAGATGGGCTGCCCTGGGTTCTTGCCCGTGCCCTGCGACAACATCACCACATAGCTGGGCATGTCCTTGTTTTTGCTGCCGAGGCCGTAACTGCACCATGCGCCCATGCTGGGCAAACCGGGCACTTGCGAACCGGTATTAATAAACGTAATACCGGGGTCGTGATTAATGGCTTCGGTGTGCATGGACTTGACCAAACTGATCTCGTCGGCGATGCCACAGGTGTGCGGCAGCAGGTCGCCGATCGTGACGCCACTTTGGCCGCGCGGCTTGACCGCCTGAATTGGGGCGTTGACCAGAAACTCTTTCTGGCCCGACGTCATCCCCGTCACGCGTTGTGTTCCCCGCACACTGTCCGGCAATGGTGTGCCGTGAAGTTGTTGAAGAATGGGCTTATGATCAAACAGATCGATGTGCGACGGTCCGCCGGATTGAAAGAGATAAATCACACGTTTGGCCGTTGGCTTGTGGTGCGGCAACCCAAAACGCGGCCCCGCACTACCAGCGCCGCTCGCCATGGCGGGCATACTTGGCATGCCCATATACGCCATGGTGCCCAGACCTGTCCCAATGAACCCTCTGCGTGACATGGAATGACTTTTCATAATGCCCTACTGTTTCGTGATTGTTTCATCTAGGTTCAGAATCGTCGAGGCCACCATCATGTATGCAGCCAGATCCAGAGGCGCTTCCGTGGCATCATGCTGCGACATAAGGGCGACCGCTGCTGCCGGATCCTTCGCAAAGCGCTGGCGCTCGCGTTCGAATCCACGCACAAGCACGGCGGTTTCGTTGGCGGTGGGCATGCGCGCGGTAGCGAGTCGGAAGGCGTGCTTAATGCGACTTTGAATTTCAGCGCCACCCTCTGCGACCATGCGCTGAGCCAACGCGCGTGCCGCGTCGACGAACTGTGGATCATTCATCAGCACGAGCGCCTGCAGCGGGGTATTCGTTTTCATGCGTCGAACCGAACAGGTCTCACGGGTGGGCGCATCAAACATGGCCATGGCTGG
>JAPKCZ010000588.1 GCA_028822745.1 Kiritimatiellia bacterium
GAAACAATCTGCAACCCCGACTACGCGATTTCATGTGAGGCGTTTCAAATCGAAAAAGGGAGAAATTTAAATGGGAATACCGGCAAAGGATTACACGAAAGTCAACCCGGACAGGATGCATGACGTTACGCAGAACGCACGTAAACTCTCCATATTCTACACAATCGAAGTTGAGCTCTCACGCCTGATCGGCTCGTGGGTGCCCCGTGTGTCGGGAATGGCGGAAAAATTGGCTCTATCGCGCATACTCTATGAGGATGCCGATCATGCAAATCACATTCAGATCCGGTTACTTGAGCTGCGTCTTACCGAGAAACGGGTGGACGAGTTCCGCCAGCGCACCGCACCTTGTTTTACAACTCTGGAACATGTTGACGATGAAGTGGCTTTTATGGCTGGTTTGTTTCGAGTCGTAAAACCTGCATTGCTCGCCGACTACAGGCGCCACATTGAAGCCTGCCCACCATATGTGGATGAGCCGTCGGTAAGATTCTTGCGCCAAATTATTGCGGAGCAGGAGGAACACATTGGTAAGGGTCTGTCACTGCTGGCTGACCGCGGCATAACTTGGGCCGATACTGCGAAGATGGAAGCCCAATTACGTGATGAGCTTTGGGATTTGACAGCATCAAAAGGTAACCTCACTGATGGTTCCTTCGTCGGCAAAAATCCAGTATCCCCGCCTCGACCAACTTGGCCGAACGGCGTCGAACAACTCCCAGCCACCGCTGATATGCCAGAGTATCCTGGGACCTATGACGGCGACATGCAACGCGTGGTTCATGACCTTGTGTTTAGTGAACTTGAAGCTGCAGAGATATTTGCTCTCTATGTCTACGAGTATCATCAATGTCCATGGCAGTTTCACTGGGAGTCCGCACGCATTTGCTGGGACGAAGCGCGTCACGTGGAATTACTACTAAACGTCCTTGAGCGCTATGGCGGACATGTCGGCCAGTTCCCAGCGAAAGCTCCGGGGTATGAGGAGTTCATGCATCTCCAATCGCCGGTTGAACGGATGATTATGGTCAGCGTCATTGCTGAAGGCGAAGTGAGCACCGATACCCAGACACAGCACCGTGAGGCCTTCAGAAAAATGGGTGACGATTTGACCGCCATGTTGAAGGACTACGAGATGGCGGACGAGATTGTTCACGGACAGTTTGGCCGCCGCTGGGCGAAGTCCCTAGCCGAACAGTTAGACGTTGATTACGACAGCGCGTTTAAGGCTGCACGTGCGGCACTTAGCAAATTCAAGGCCCAGCATCCGGACGCCAAGGGAGGATCACAAATCCCGCTTGTTCGTTTGGGCGCAGACGAAGAAGGAAGTAAGCGGACGGTCAATATCACAGCAAAGAAATTGCTGGGATACAGCGACGAAGAGATTGACCGGTTGGTGAAGAAGAGCGGTGGAACAACTATCGAGGAGAAAACCGTTTAGGTCGATCGACTGGTGGGACTTTTCTTCGAAGCTCAGCACGGCGGCAACGTCATTCGACTTGGCGAGGTGAAGGTAAATCCACCACATTATCATGATGGATGGACTTTCAACTAGATAGAATCTTCTTTTATCAAACGCTCACACCCATCTTAGTATGCTCCCCGCAAAGAGACGGTGAAGTACTTGCCGTAACCGGCCGGAGGTGGAAAGCGGTTGCACTATTGCCCGCGCAATTCCCGCCTTATTATCTTGCCTGTCGCGGTCATCGGCATTTCTTTAATCACTTCAATCTGCTTTGGCGCAACATGGGGTGAAATGCGGGTTCGCACGCGCGCGATCAGAGCATTTTCCAACCCTTCAATCGAAGCGCCCTCACGTAACACGATAAACGCTTTTACAATTTCGGTACGCAAGGGATCCGGCACGCCAACTGCTGCGGCCATTGCCACGTCGGGATGGCCAGTCAAACAATTTTCAATCTCGGTTGGGCCAATTCGATAGCCTGCCGAAGTGATCACATCGTCATCGCGCGATGAAAAGGTGACAAAACCCTCATCGTCCATGCTGGCCAGATCGCCAGTTTTCATCCAATTGCGGATGAATTTGTTCGCCGTTTTTTCCGGTGCTTGCCAGTATTTCTGAAACATCGCCGGCGTTCCGCGGGCAACGCAAATCTCGCCAACCTCTCCGGGCGCAACCGATTGGCCATCTTCGCCAAGGATCGCGATTTCATAACCCGGCACAGCCTTGCCGATGG
>JAPKCZ010000589.1 GCA_028822745.1 Kiritimatiellia bacterium
GATCGCAAATCCCCTCGCGATGATCTAAAGACCATTTTAACCGTCGGCAAGAAGCGCATTGCGGAAGGATTGAGCGTACTGGTCTTCCCGCAGTCGACACGCAATGTCGTCTTTGACCCCAAAACCTTCAATTCCATCGGCGCCAAACTTGCGGCACGCAGCGGCATCAACATCATCCCCGTGGCGATAAAGACAGACTTTCAGAGCATCGGAAATCGCTTTCGCGATGTTGGCCCGCTCGACAGATCCAAGCCCATTCTTGTTCAATTGGGCGCACCGATATCCACGACAGAGGGTCGCTCGGAAAAAGAGGCCCACGCCGAAAGCCTGGCCTGGATCGAGGCCACCATACGATCCTGGGGCGCCGACGTGCTTGAGAGTTGAAGCCTGAACGGTTTTAGGGCATCTTGAACGCTTTCCCGTGATCCGTTGACGTACGAAGGAGATTTCGCCTTGGAGCCATTCATTCCAGACCTGCAGTCCAGCCTCTTGTGTGACGATGTTCGACAAGAGCGTAATGGGAAATTCATTCTGATTGGCCTTTTTGACGTTTTGGCCGTCCCCCGCTTTCCTGCCGTGTTTCAACGCGTTTGCATCGTCAACCGCTGGTGCTGCGGGTTGGGCGAATTCAACCAAAAGAGTCGCCTGCTTAAACCCGATGGCGACACGCTCATGATCGAGGGCAAAGAGGTCACCGTCACCCTGCCGGACAGCGAAGCCACGGCCACGAGTGTTGAGTTCTTTCTGAATGTGAAATTTGAAACGGAAGGGACCTACTGGGTCGAAATCCTGTTGGATGGCGACATCAAAGTCCGATACCCACTAAAAGCGAAACAAGTCACGGGACCGGGGCAGGGTCCCGGCCAAACCTGAGGAACCAATACAATGAAACGTCCGTCTACCACTCTTTGTCTCGCCTTGTACACGTGCTTCACACTCGGTATAGGCACGTCGCTTTCGGTCAGCGCGGGGAGCATTCTAGACGAATACACCCTCGCTCGCGGGCCGGTCACCGTTCTCAATGTCGAAGAAGATCTCTCCGGCATTACCTACCTACCTGAAAGCGGCACCTTATACGGCGTGCTCAATGACCCCCCATCGATTCTCGTATTGAACGATGATCTGCAAATCGCCAAAACCATCCTGCTAGCCGGATTTGACGACACAGAAGACATTGTTCACGTCGCAGGCGAACGCTTCGCCGTGGTCGAAGAACGCCGCCGCCAACTCTGCGAGTTCACATTGACCACCGACGCGAATCGTGTGAATTACGCCGATGCCGCCAAAATCCTGATTGAGCCCACAGACTTCGCCAACAAGGGCCTGGAAGGCGTCGGCTATAGCGCCGCGAAAAATCAATTCTTTATCATAAAGGAAAAAAAGCCACGTCGCATTTATGCCGTTTCGCGTACCGCACTCGGCGAGGCCGATGCCAAAATCACACGCCCATGGGACATCGAAGCGCAGTCGCACGACATGAAGGATTTGAGCGCTGTGATTGTCGATCCAAAAAGCGGACACCTGCTCCTGCTGAGTGACGACTCCAGTGTCATTGTGGAAACCACGACGTCCGGAGAAATGATCGGTTCGTTTCCGCTGAAAGCAGGACATGCCGGGCTAAAGGCGGACATCCCGCAGGCAGAAGGCCTGACCTTTGGCAAAGACGGAACACTGTACGTCGTCTCCGAACCGAACATGATCTACGAATTCAAACGCCCCTGAATTCCCCTATTAAACACACTGCACCCTAATAACGGCGAGACGCGGCACGTCCCATTTGTGTGAACGAACGAATCCATTCGCACAACAATGATCACCTGTAAACAAACACCCGGGAACTGAGTTTATGCCTATGAATCATGCTTTCGCTATTTTCCTCGGCACAACGATCGCCGTTTTTAACAATGGATGCGCCGACGCCGAAGTGACATCGCCTATCCCAGCCGCCCAATCCAAACAGGTCCAAGCAGAAGCCGCCATCCGCAAAGGCGTCGCGTTTCTGCTGTCGACGCAGCAAGACAATGGCGCCTGGTCAAAAAACGAATTCCCAGCGCTGACAGCCTTCCCCCTTTGGGCACTGACCCGTAGCGGCGTCGATGCCATCGAGACGCCAATCGCGAAGGCAACGACGTTCGTCACATCATGCGTGAGCGACGGCGGCATGTTCAAAGGCGCCATTTATGTTACCGTCCGCGAG
>JAPKCZ010000590.1 GCA_028822745.1 Kiritimatiellia bacterium
GGCAAAAGCAGCTCTAATACGCTGATCCGAGGCGGGGAAGTGATATGATAAAGAAACTCATACCTTTACGACATCGCGGGACCTTACGTCGTTCCTGGCAGTTCCTAACGGATGACGTTTGGGACATTGAACTGTCGACGCTCAGCGGCTTGCGCCGTTTTGGTGTTCAGGTCGTGCGTGTTTTTCAACTCGTCTTTAAAGGCTTCCGCGACGATGAATGTCCGTTGCATGCGTCCGCGCTCACATTCAACACGCTTATGTCTATCGTACCCATTCTGGCGCTCTCACTAGCCGTCGCGCGGGGATTCGATGGCGATGCAACGGCGAAAGCCTGGGTACAGGACCAGGTGTCGACCTGGACCGAACAATTTTCAAAACAAGATACAGCAAACGACAAATTAGCGAACAGCCTATCAGGCGTATACAGTCCAACGAATGACGTGACCCAGTTTAGTCTGTCGACCAATAGCGTTTCGACACCCGTGTCGAGCGAATCCGACGGCATTACTCCCAAAGAATTGGCTGATCAGATAAATGCGTTGGTTGAAGGCACGTTCGAAAAGGTCGACAATATTAGTTTTCGAGCTTTAGGAGGCGTCGGCTTAGCCCTGCTGCTTTGGATGGTTATCAGCATGCTAGGGCGCGTCGAGGCGTCATTTAATCAGGTCTGGGGCGTGACCGTGCAGCGACCGCTATGGCGTAAGTTCACGGACTATCTCAGCATCTTACTTGTTTTCCCTATTCTCATCATTGCGGCCACGTCGTTGCCCATTGTCGATTACGCGACGCGCTTTCTCGACGACTCAACAGCAGACTTTGTACGGCGCTTCCTGTTATCCGGGGCACTGAAACATTGCGCGGTGATCGCACTGACATGTTTTAGTTTCTCGCTCTTGTTGATGTTCATGCCAAACGTCAGCGTTCGGCTTGGCCCCGGGTTGGTCGGTGGCACGGCGACGGGGTTGCTGTTTTTGCTTTGGATGTGGGCCTGTGCCGCGATTCAGATTGGCGTGGCGAATACGGGGCGCATCTATGGCACCTTTGCGGTGCTGCCAATTCTGCTCGTCTGGGTAAATGTGAGTTGGCGTATTATGTTCCTCGGGGCGGAGATGGCGTTTGCTGTGCAAAATTGTGCCACGTTCCGAATGGAGCAGGGCGCCCGACGCGCCAATGTTCGGGCCAAGTTAACCTTGGCACTCACCTTGATTCTAGACGCGGCAAAGGTGATGGATGGGAGTCGCGCGCCCTTAAAGGTGTCGCAGTTTGCCGGGACATACCGTGTTCCCGTTCGTTTTTTGAACGATGTCATTCAGGAGTTGGTGAACGGTGGCTTGTTGGCTGAACTCTCAGAAACCCCTGGCAGCTTCGTGCTCCTGCGTGCGCCTGAATACGTCATGGTATCCGAGGTCATAAAGATCGTGCTGCATCATGGCGTGGGCGGTGAAGATCTTGGGCTCGAGCGTGTTGACACGCTTGCCCGTGGCGTGGTGGAAGAGGCGGCGCAGTGTATGTATGCCTCACTGGAGGGCGTGTCAATTCGAGACCTGATGCATCGCGGGGATTCAGCAGCCGTATGAGTGACATCAATTTCGAAGCATTATTGAACGCCGAACAGCTTGCCGCAACAACAGCTCCGGATGGGCCTATCCTCGTTCTCGCCGCAGCAGGCACAGGAAAAACGCGTACACTGGTTTATCGTGTGGCCCATGTTGTCCATCAAGGCGTATCGCCGGATCGCATCTTACTGCTTACCTTTACAAACAAAGCAGCGCGCGAAATGTTGGAGCGCGCCGAGCAAGCTGTTAGCAATAGTGTTATGGGTATGTGGGGCGGCACCTTTCATCACATGGCAAATCGCATGTTACGCCGCTTCGGAGCCCACCTTGGCTATCGCTCAGACTTCGCCATTTTGGACCGCGACGATTCGCGCTCGCTCGTTTCTCAGTGCGTGAAGGATCTAAAATTGGATGGGGGCAACTTTCCAAAGTCCAACGTGCTACTCGGCTTGATCAGCTCAGCCGCGAACACAGAAATTCCGATCGCCGATATTATTGCTGAAAAAATGGTGTCCGCGCCCGTGGATGCAGAAGGTATATGCAACGTTCACAATGCCTATATGAAGCGCAAAGAATCGATGGGTGCCATGGATTTTGACGACCTTCTTGTGAACAGCTTGCGTCTTCTGCGTGAGCACGC
>JAPKCZ010000037.1 GCA_028822745.1 Kiritimatiellia bacterium
CAGGCGTCACCACGGAGCTCTGACGATAGGTGGATGACAGCACCATCTGGTTCAAAAGGCGGTGAAGATCCCATGTGTTGTTCATAAAGTCGCGTGCAAGCCAGTCGAGCAACTCGGGGTGCGTTGGTGGAGTGCCTTGGCTGCCAAAGTCCTCAGGCGTTCGAACCAGCCCTGTGCCGAAGATCATCTGCCAGTACCTGTTCACGGTCACACGCGCGGTAAGCGGATTGTTGTCCGCCGTTAACCAGCGGGCCAGTCCCAAACGGTTCCTTGGCAAGTCGGGCGGCATTGGGGGCAGGGCCGTTGGCGTTCCTGCTGACACCGCTTCGCCGTGGTCGCTATAGCCCCCTCGCGTTAACACGTACGTTGGTCGCTGCGCTTTCATTTCGCGCATGATCATGATGGAGCGAACGCCATCCATCTTTCGGTTCGATGCGGCCCGCGCGTCGTGCAGTGTCGTTCGCGCGTCGGCCGTTTCCGTGCTGATGGCCGCTTGGAAATAGGGCAACAACTCGGACCGTTCCGCTTCTGATAGATCCGCTGCAGAGCGACCAAGAAGCCCTTCGAGGGTGATGCCGTCATAGAGTTGAGCAATTTCGATAGGCGCAAGCGCACGATCGAACATGCTGAAGGCGTCAACCTTGCCGTGCTTGAAGCCGCGGTCGCGAAACCGTTCGCCAATGGTCAGCTCTTCTTTGTTGGTAATGCGCCGTGTCAGGTGATCACGTACGATGCGCGTCTTGGCCGGTTGCCCATTGATGAAGATGTTTAGTCCGGCTGCCGTGCTGGATCCGTCATAGTTGATCACCACGTGCTGCCACGCATTGGGTGTGAGTGCGTTTTCGGCCTGAACGCGGATCGCATCGCCGGGCCAGAAATGCGCAAGCGTCGCTGTCGGTTTCCCGTCTAGCAGAAGGAACTCATAGCCAAGGCTGCCCGCATCCTCTGCGGCTTTCGTGCGGTGGTACACCACCGCACGTGGCGACGCGTTCGAAATGTTAAGCCAGAGCGATACGGCAAAGGGGTGTTCACGAGCGTATGCGCCGACGTTGGGAATCTTGACGGCATCGTCGCCGGTCAGTTGAAGTGCTTGGTCGAATTTGCCTGGGACGATCGTGTTGACCTGTGGGCATTTTGCCGGGTGGTCGGGCAGGATGTCGTTGCGCAGTTTTTGACTTTCCAAAGCGTCAAAGCTGATCTGGGCCGTCATGCCTGTCCATTGCAGTTGCAGGGGAAGGGTTTGGAGCCATGCGTCGAACGCAGGTTGGCAGGTGGTCGCCGTGAGTGCCTTCTCTGCGTCTTGAATGAGGCCTGTCGCAACGTCGAATTCCTGACGTTGCGTGTCGGTGATATAGGGCATTGCCGGCGTTGGGACAGCGTCGGTGAAATAGGACATCATGCCGGACTCGGCGATGTTGGCGAAGAACGCGCTCATGCGATAGTAGTCGCGCGTCGGAATGGGATCATATTTGTGATCGTGGCAGCGTGCGCATTCCATCGTCAGTCCGAGGAAGGCAGCGCTCGCGGTTTGTGTGCGGTCGGCCACGTATTCTACCCGGAATTCCTCCAAGTCACTGCCACCTTCTTTTTTGTGGGAGTGCAAGCGATTGAAGGTTGTTGCCAGAATCTGATCCGGCGTTGCGTCCGGCACGAGATCGCCGGCTAACTGTAGCGTGATAAACTCGCTGTAGGCCATGTTGCTGCGAAACGCTCGAATCAACCAGTCGCGCCATGGCCATACAAAACGCTCGCTGTCACGCTGATAGCCATAGGTGTCCGAATAGCGGGCGACGTCCATCCATTCGGTTGCCATGCGTTCGGCGTAGGCGTCGGAATCCAGCAAGCCGTCCACGACCTGAGCGTAGGCCTTCGGTGATGTTGCCGCTAGAAATGCGTCAATCGCCTCAATCGTCGGTGGCAGCCCAGTCAGGTCGAAGGTGACGCGGCGCAACCATTTTGCGCGCGTGGATTCCCCGGCGGGGCGAAGCCCCGCCGCGTTCATCTTCTCGACAATAAAGTGATCGATTGTGTTGCTTGCCCAGTCGGACTGTGCCGCAGGCGCCGTGATCGCGGCAGGAACCGGCTTTAGGGCCCAATGGATGTCATATTTCGCGCCTTCTTGAATCCATTGGTCCAAAATGGCCTTTTCGGCATCGTTCAGTGTACGATTCGAATCCAGAGGCGGCATGATTTCATCGTCATCATCGCTGTGGATGCGGAAATGGACTTCACTTTTCTTGAGATTTCCCTGCACAATGCCGAAATAGCCGCCCAAGTCGGCGAGTGCGTGCGCTTCTGTATCGAGGCGAAAGTCCGATTTCTGGTTTTTTGCGGTAGGGCCATGACATTGAAAACAGCGGTCCGAAAGGATGGGGCGGACGTCACGGTCAAATGAGACGTCGGCTAGGCCTGCCGTGGTGAGTGCGAGCACCGTTGCCCACGGCAGTAAGGTGATTTTTGGCACTGATGCGCTGAATCTAAACATGTACATCGAAATAGGGTAGGCAGATAGTGTGCGGCACGCAATTCAGATCGTTGTGGTGCTTCTGTGCAGGAAGGGTGGTGGTCGATGAAAGGGCGCATCGTGTGTTGTTTATATAGAATAGGAAGGGTGGGAGTCGCGCTTCTGTTCTTGGCGCTACTCGGCCCGGCGAAGGCCGATGTGCTTGTGCCGACGGCGGGCACCGCCGGTTTTGTGGAGGTTTCGGGTCGGGCGAACCCGGATGTCGTAGGCGGGGACATGGGGGTCCTTGGCTGGTTTAATGGTCATCTTTCCGCAAAAGGCAGCTTGTCGTTTCTCGCTTCAGAACCTCTGGACGATTTTTTTACGGGTGTGAATATCAGTTTGCAGACGCAGTTCCCATGGCGATTTTCGCCTTATGTTGGAGTGGGGGCGTTCGCCGGGTACTCGCGCGAAGATGTTCGGGCTGAAAATGACGATCGGGACAACGATCACGATGGCTACACGGATGAGCGTGGTGAAGAAAAGAGCGTGGTCGATAACGTGACGTCGAGCGTGTACCCGGAACTCGGGCTGCTGCTGTGGATTAAGGATGATGTAAGACTAAGCCTATCGGGGCGCTACCATATATCGTCAGAAGGTCGCGAATTCGACGCGTGGGTTTATGCTGTTGGATTTGCTGTGCGTATGTGAGGATTTTCGATGCTAGCCAAAACTCAAAAAGGATCTAACGGATGAAATTTGTGCGACTCGAGACGTTTTCATGCATTCGAATGCTGAGACGATGTCTCGCCCTGTTTGTGGTGCTGCTGTGCGGCGTAACGGTCGATGACGCGCGCGGCGCCGACAAACCGAACATTCTGTTCTTGCTCTCGGACGATCAGGCTTGGACGGATTACTCGTTTATGGGCCACGAGATGATTCAGACGCCTCACATTGACGCATTGGCCAAGGATGGGGTTCTGTTTCGCCGTGGTTATGTGCCCACGCCCTTGTGTCGTCCTTCGTTGATGTCACTGGCGACGGGCCACTATGCCAGCACGCATGGCGTGACTGGGAACGACCCTTCTCGAAAGCACTACACAGGTCCTGCGAAGAATGAGGCACGCGCGGCCCTGATCGCTAAAATTGATGCTTTCGACACGTTGCCCGAGCTGTTGGTTGAGCAAGGGTACGTGTGTCATCAAAGCGGCAAATGGTGGGAAGGCAATTTCAGCCGCGGCGGTTTCACGCATGGAATGACCCGCGGGTTTCCCGAGCCTGGGGGGCGCCATGGGGATGACGGTCTTAAAATTGGCCGAAAAGGACTTGCGGCGTGCACCGACTTTATTGACATGGCTGTCGAGGAAGAGAAGCCCTTCTACATGTGGTACGCACCTTTTATGCCGCACGCGCCGCATACGCCCCCAAAGGCCTACTTGGCGAAGTATGAAGGCCGCGTACCGCTGCCGGTGGCAAAGTATTACGCGATGTGCGAATGGTTTGATGCGACGTGCGGCGAATTACTAGCCCATCTGGATGCAAAAGGGATTCGCGAGAACACACTGGTTGTTTACGTGGGCGATAACGGCTGGATTCAGCATCCCGAGCATGCGAACCGCTACGATAAGCGCTCAAAACAGACCTGCTACGAGGGCGGCATTCGACAGCCCACCATCTACAGCTGGCCGGGTACGCTCGCCGCGCAGGATCGAGCGGAGCTTGTCAGCAGCATTGACATCTTCCCGACGATTTTAGCCGCCGCAGGTGCGCGCCAGCCGGCGCGTCCGGTTCCGGGATTAAATCTGCTCGATGCAATGAAGATGAAGACGCCCGTGGCGCGGGAGGCTATCTTTGGTGAATCCTTTGCGCACGACATTGTTGATTTGGGCGATCCTGAAAAATCGTTGGTATACCGATGGTGCATCAAAGGGCGTTGGAAGTTGCTTTTGAGTTACGATGGCGAACTGGGGCCTTATAAATCCTCACACGATTACGATAAGTTGCCGCAGTTGTTTGATCTCGTCGTCGACCCACATGAAAAAAACAATTTGGCTGCCGATAAGCCGGATGTCGTCGCCGAGCTGGCCAGCCAAATCGATGCGTGGTATCCCCTGAAGACGGCCAAGCTGCTTCCCTGATTTTTGGTGCGGCTTTGGACAGTGTCGGCGAGAGGGTGGTTCAGGGCGCGCCGTCAGCCCTCTTGGGCGGGACGCTTAAAGAAGGCTGCCGCATAGCCATCCCCGCCGCCGTAGGACCCGAACTCAAGGGGCGAAACGCTGACAAGCTCCCAGCCTTCCCTTCCGAGTTCTTTGATCGCTTCATCACTCGCCGGGTCGACCTGACGGACCAGTTCGCCGCGGTTGAAGAAGCCTGGAATCTTTGACGTGAAACGCGAGATGCGTAGCGTCAGCGTCGTATATTCCCATTTCGTCATAGGGTCTCGCCTTTGAATTGCGTTGGAACGATACGTCCTTACCGTCTCCAACAGACGGCCAAAGTTTACGTTTCCCTGTACAATCGCACAAGTGCAATTCGCCGCCGGGCTGCCGTGGCTAGATCAGGAGCATGCCGACGAAGCCGATTATCAGGCAGTAGACGCCGAACCACTTGAAGACACCTTTTGTCAGCGCGCGTACCATCAAGATGATCGCCGCATAGCCCACCGCTGCTGAAACACTGAACGCAAGTGCCAGTTCGGTGGGCGAGAGTTCCCCTGTGCCATCACGAATAACATCGCCGATCGACATCAAGGTTGCCCCGCCAATAGCAGGCAGCATAAGCAGCAGAGAAAACTCCGCCGCTGTTCTGGGGCTCAATCCAAGATGTCGTGCCACCGTGATGGTTGTCCCAGCACGGCTGACGCCGGGAAGTATGGCCATGGCCTGGGCTAAACCGATGTAAATGGCTGAGCGTAGAGACAACGGGCGGGCGCTGCCTGGGCGTACAAACACCAGCGACAATAGAATCATGCCCGTCGTGATCAGCATGGCGCAAATGAAGGTCGGGCTGTCAAAAAGGGATTCCAGTGCATCCCCGCAGAGGATACCCAGCAGTCCGACAGGCACGGTGGCCACAATCAGGTAAAGCACTTCCCTGCGGCCAGCACTGGCACGTTGATTCAGCTCTTGCAGGATTCGCGCCAGGCGTTTTCTGTAATAAATGAGAACCGCAAGCATCGTCCCGGCATGCGTGGTTACCTCAAAGATCAGCCCTGGGGGGTTGAAATTGACAAAATGGCTCGCCAAGCCCAGATGACCAGAGCTGCTGATCGGCAAGAATTCTGTCAGGCCCTGAACGGCGGCGAGGAAAATGACCTTAACAAGATCGAGCATTAGGGATACCGAGCCATTGGCAAAACAGATCAAAAAGGAGCGAACGCACATCCTAAAAGCACATCGCCATGCTGCAAGGAAAAAGGAGTAAAGGAAAGCCGCTGTGCAAATGTGTTGAATGTCCCGCGCAGTGGGCCTATATTGTGCCCCTGTTTGAATTTTTGTTCTGTTGAAGGAGGATCTGTATAGTGGCCGACGACTCTAATGCTCAAGAGGAGCAACCCGTTCTCGCACTCGTTTTGAACTCGAGAATATCGCAATTACCGGCCGCGACGGCCTATTTAAGGCGTTCGAAAAGGCTTTATCTAAACAAAAGGTAAAATTCACACCTAGCCAGTACTCTCGTCATTGCGTCGACAAGTCGATTCATTCGGGCGTCGAAGGTGTGATGAACGCCGAAAAGGGATCCGAAACCGTCGACGAAGCACTCGTCGATGAGGTCATCAAAAATGCTGAATCAGCATTGACCGCGGCCGCGAAATCACCAAATGCCGACTTGGATGCTGCGATTACACGCTTAGGCAAAAAAGGGATCGTCTTTGGCGCGGTGTCGGCCCTGCCGGAAGCGCTTTCTGAGAGCCTAAGCACAGCGCTGAACGCTGAAGAACGCGGAATTACGGTCGGAACGACGGGTAATCCACGTGGTCGTCGCTTGAGCTCGGATTCATGGCGTAAGCTGGCAAGCAAGCTTGATGTGCGCCCGTTTCATTGTGTTGCTCTGTGCACGAGTGCAGCTGGTTGTCGCGCCGCGGTAGCGGCAAACATGATCTGCGTTGCCATACCTGACGCCTACACCGAGTTTCAGGATTTTGGTGGCGTGAAAGCCGTTCTTGATTCCTTTGATGCAAAGGTTATTCAGCGGCTCTTTGACGCAATGAATGACTAAGCCGAACCCTCAGCAGTCCAGTATCCCGGAATCATCCGACCCGGTAGAACGTCTGCGGGCCATTGTTGCTATTCTACGTAGCGACAATGGCTGCCCGTGGGATCGCGAACAAACGCTGGATTCGCTGAAGCCTTATCTCATCGAAGAAGCGTACGAGCTTCTTGATGCGGTCGACTCCGGTGACGCAAAATTACACCGTGAAGAACTCGGTGATGTCCTTCTTCAGGTCGTTCTGCACGCGCAGATACGAAGTGAGGCCGGCGATTTTGATTTTGGCGATGTCGCCCATACCTTGTCCGAAAAGCTGATCCGTAGGCACCCGCATGTTTTTGGAGATGCCGTGGCCGATGATTCCGATGCTGTGGTGCAGCGCTGGGAGGCCATCAAGCAGCAGGAGCGCGCGGGTAGCGCTGATGACTCCGTCTTAAGTGGTGTGCCGCGCAGTTTGCCCGCTCTACAACGTGCGCAACGCATGCAATCCCGCGCCGCTCGTGTGGGCTTCGATTGGGAATGCCGCGATGGCGTTGTTGCGAAGCTTGATGAAGAGATCGCCGAATTTAAGCAAGCACTCGAACAAAACGATCTCGAACACGCCTCCGAAGAGATGGGCGATTTTATTTTTTCGCTCGTCAATTTATGCCGACACCTCAAGGTGGACGCCGAGGACGCGCTGGATAGGGCCAACACAAAATTCAATCGGCGCTTCGTCTACATTGAACAGGCCTTGCGTCAAGAAGGGCGCTCCTGCCAAGACGCAACGCTGGCTGAAATGGATCGTCTCTGGGACGAGGCCAAGCAATCCGAGTCATCAAGCGACTGAGTGACGAGCTCATGGGGCATCGACCCCGCAACGGCTCTTATTTTTAGTTACTTTGCGCGGCTGGCACGCACCATTTTGGGTGGTAACTTGATCTGTTTTGGGGGAATGGCCATGGGTGCAGGGCGCTGTTCAAGTTCCTTGATCCGCGATTCGGCATCGCGTAGTGCGGTCGTAAGCTTATCGTTTTCGGATTTCAACTGTTCACGCGCTTCGATGACACGTCCGAGTTCAGGATGGGCGACGTCGCTGACGGTGAAGCTTGATTGTGTGGGTTTGTAGACCGCTTGGCTCGTCGGGGCAACATCCCCGTCCCGAATAAGCTGTTGTACCGTCTGCACGTTTATGGGTCCAAATGGGCTTCCATCGGCCAATTCGACGAGCCAGTCCATGTGAAGTTCATCAACCGCACTGGCCGCCTGCCACGTTTTTCCGTCCGAGGATAGCTGATGATCCGGACCAATGCGTGAGTCGGCGGCCCATGCGCGTAGGGTGGCTGTGTCGACAGGGCCGAATTCCCTGTCGTCGTCGAGCTTGAGGAACCACTGTGCCGGCGCTGCCGGTGGCGGCGTGTCGGATTCCGGCACGGCCGCTTTCAGGTCGTCGTTCGACTTGCGCAGTTCCGCATTGGCTTGCTTCAGGGATTCCAGTGATTTGTCCGCGGTTGCTTGGCGGGCGTCTTGCTCGGCCCGGTCCGTCGTCATCGCGTCTATGCGCTTTGACATTTCCACAATACGAGTTTCTGACTCGGTATGGCGTGCGTGAGCCTCCTGTGCGGGCTTGGAGAGCTCGCTTGCCAGTTGCTTCACGGTGGCCTCATGCTCGGTCCGTAAAATATGCTCACCAAGGCTGAGGTCGTACGCTGCCTTCTGCTTGTTCAATTCTTGCCGAGCGCCCTCAAGTAACTGGGTTGACTGCTCTGCCTCTTCCGACATTTCGGAAATCTGAAGACGCAAGCGCTCAATCATCGCATCCCTGCGCACCACATCGCGTTTAACCTCTTTTTGCGACTGCTCCATCTCGCTTTGCAGGCGCTTAACATCGCTACGCTGTTCCTGTACCTCATGTTGCAGGCCAAGGTTCGCCGCGTTTTCGTTCTGTAGCTTGCACACGTGTTCCGCTGTGAGGGCGTGCTCTTCAAGCAACGCAACAACGTGCGCTTTGAGGCGTTCGGTTTCTTTGGCAACGTGCTGCATGCCGTGTTGTACCAGGTCCACATCAAGCGCAGGCGTCTGGGTCAGCGTGAACACGCGTTCCAAAACCGTTTTGTAGTCCTCCGCGAGGCGTGTTAGCGCCGCGTCGGCTTCGGTTAAATGCGTATGGGTGCGCGTGCTGGATTTATCGGCGGATTCGCGCTCCTGTGTCGAATTTTCGATTTCGGATTGGAGCTGCGCTTCAAGGTCGGCAATACGTTGATGTGCGTCGCCAAGCGCTTGGTCGGTCTCCTCGCTTGCCCGCTTCGCGTGACTGCCTTGTTGGGTGATGGTTTCGCGAAGGGTGTGCAGTTCCTTTAGCACGGACTCTAGGTCGGCGAACTCCGACGTCGAAAATAGCGTATGTTCTTCGATATGGGTACGCAGGGTCGCGACCGTTTTTTCGGCCTGCGCCAAACGGTCTGCCATGGCGTCGCGCATGCTCCCGTGCGCCCGTTTCGTGTCGTCGAAATCACGTTTTAAGACATGCTGCGCTGCAAGAAGCGTTTCAAACGTTAATGATGCGTCGTTTGCATTGGCATTGGCATTTGCGGCTTGGCGATACTGTGCTTCGATGTCTGAGACGACACTTGCTAGCTCTTGTTCGCGCTGTTTCTGCGTCGCGAGCGACTTTTCAAGCTGTTGAACCTGATTTTGAAGCTCTCGACGCGAGGCCTCGGTCTTGTGGATACGCGCGTCAAGGTCCGTTGCGTGTTGTGAGCGATCTTGCCAGCCTTCGCTGTGTGTCGCTTCCAGCGCTTCCAATTCCTGTCGTAGGGTTTGCAGTGCATGCTGTGACGCCGATTGACTGCCGCGTGTACGTGCGAGTTCTTTTTCTAAAGCGGCGCGGGCGCGTTCCGCCTCTTTCAGACGTCTGTTTGCCTCGTCCTGTTGGTTGCGTGTTTCCTGTTCGGTCTTTTTCCAATGCGCAGTGGCCGTGTCGGAGGCGTGCTGAAGTTGCTCGATCTGATCCGTCAGTGTTTCAATTTTCGTGTCGCGATCAGCGCAGTCATTTTTGTGACGCTTACGTTCCAGTTCAAATTCCGCCGACAGGGCTTTGCGCAGTTTGTGCGTTTCATCAACAGCCGCCTGACGATTGGCCTCGGATGCGTCCAGATTCTTCTGTAGTCGGGTCTGTTGCCTTTGCTGGTCTCGCAGGGCATGCTCTAGATTTTCAACGCGTTTGATCTGCGCATCACCAGACGTGGATACATCATGAATGCGTGAGTCTAGCGAAGTGGTTGTCTCGCGCAGCTTGTTCTGGGAAGAATCCTGATCCTGTTTGAGCTCGGCGAGGGTGGATCTCAGGTCGTCGAGCTCAGCAAGTGAACGTGTCGCGGCGTTGCGTGCCTCCTTGAGCTCCACGTGAAGGGCGCCGCGCGCCTTCTCTGACTGTTGTAACTGCTGGCGGTTGCGGTTCTTGGCTCCTTCAAGCAGTTTTCGCGTTTCTTCGAGTTTTGAGGCGGACTTTGCAGCCGATTTGACCAGCGACCCGTTTTCTTGACGGCTCTGCTGTGACGCTGTCTCGAGTTGCGTCAGTTTTGCGCGAGCCAGCGCGAGTTCGCCTAGTGCGTCATCGCGCGCGTTTTCGGCGGCCTCAATGTCTTCCGTCAGGCCCGTGCGTGTCGTTTCAAGCTCTGCGCGGCGAGCGGCGGTGGCTTTGCGTTCTCGGAGGACTTCGGTTTCT